>DASVOL010000913.1:0-2501 GCA_036383375.1 Bradyrhizobium sp.
AGCGAGCGCGATCTGGTCGGCAGCGAACGCCACCGGCTCAGCATGGAAATTGCCGCCCGACACAATCTCGCCGGTCTCGACCAGCACCAGCGGATTGTCCGTCACGGCATTGGCCTCAATCGTCAGTCCGCGGGCGGCGTGAACCAGCAGGTCAAGTACCGCGCCCGCGACCTGCGGCTGGCAGCGCAGGCAATACGGGTCCTGCACCCGCTCATCGCCTTCGAGATGCGATTGCCTGATGTCGCTGCCGTCGAGCAAGGCGGTCAGCGCCACCGCCGCAGCGACCTGCCCATCATGGCCCCGCAAGGACTGGATCTCCGGACGAAACGGCACCGTGGATGCCATCGCCGCATCGACCGACAGCGCACCGGTCACCAGCGCGGCACAGGCCAGGCGATGCGCGCGCAGCAGGCCGGAAATCGCATATGCGGTCGAGAACTGCGTACCGTTGATCAACGCGAGCCCCTCCTTGGGACCAAGCGTCAACGGCGCGAGCCCGGCAGCGACAAGCGCTTCATGACCCGGCACGATCTTGCCATCGAGAAATGCCTGCCCCTCCCCGATCATGACAGCCGTCATATGGGCGAGCGGCGCCAGATCGCCGGAAGCGCCGACCGAACCTTGCTGCGGCACCAGCGGTGAGATACCGCGCGCCAACATGCCCTGCAACTGCTCGATCACATCACGTCGCACGCCGGATGCGCCGCGGCCGAGCGAGATCACCTTCAGCGCCATCATCAGGCGCACGATCGGCTCAGGCGTGGCCGGCCCCACTCCGCAGCAATGCGACAGGATCAGGTTGCGTTGAAGCAGTGCCGTCTGGTCAGGCGCGATGCGCGTCGAGGCCAGCTTCCCGAAACCGGTGTTGATGCCGTACGCGGGCACGTCGGTCTGCGCCGCTTTGGCCACGATCTCCGCGGCCGCCTCGACGCGCGGCCAGAACGACGGATCGAGCACGATGGGCGCGCCGGCGAGCACGCGCGCCAGCACGTCGAGGCCGACCGTTCCGGGCTTCACGACAATCGGGACATCCGGATCGCTCATTGGCCCCTCCACACCCGTCGGTGCAACGGATTGAAGCCGATGCGGTAGACCAGCTCGGCGGGGCGCTCGATGTCCCAGATCGCCAGATCGCACCTTTTGCCGGCCTCTAGCGTCCCGGTCTCGGCGAGCAGGCCGAGCGCGCGCGCTCCTTCCCGTGTCACCCCGGCGAGGCATTCGGCGACCGTCATCCGGAACAGCGTTGCGCCCATGTTCATCGCAAGCAGGAGCGAGGTCAGCGGCGAGCTACCGGGATTGCAGTCGGTCGCCAGCGCCATGTTGACGCCGTGGCTGCGGAACAACTCGACCGGCGGCTTCTGCGTTTCACGAATGAAGTAGAACGCGCCGGGCAACAGCACCGCGACGGTCCCGCTCTTCGCCATCGCGGCAACCCCGGCTTCATCGGTGTGCTCCAGATGATCGGCCGAGAGCGCGGAGAATTTTGCCGCGAGCGCGGCGCCGCCGAGATTCGACAGCTGGTCTGCGTGCAACTTCACGGGCAGCCCGAGCGCACGCGCCGCCGCGAACACCCGGGCCGTCTGCTCTCCGGAAAATGCGATGCCTTCCATGAAGCCGTCGACGGCATCGGCAAGGCCGGCCTTAGCCACCGCCGGCAGCATCTCGTTGCAGACCAGATCGATGTAGCGGTCCTTGTCGCCATCGGCTTCGGGCGGCAATGCGTGCGCACCCAGGAAGGATGTGCGGATCGCAACCGATCGCAGGCGGCCGAGGCTGCGTGCCGCCGCAAGCTGCCGCATCTCGGTCTCGGCATTGAGGCCATAGCCGGACTTGATCTCGACGGTGGTTGCGCCCTCGCCGATCAGCGCGTCGAGCCGTGGCAGCGCGCCGGCGACGAGCTCGGCCTCGGTCGCGCGGCGCGTAGCGGCAACCGTCGAGAGGATACCGCCACCCGCGCGCGCGATCTCCTCATAGCTCGCGCCTTTCAGGCGAAGCTCGAACTCGTGCGCGCGATTGCCGCCATAGACGAGATGCGTGTGGCAATCGACGAGGCCGGGCGTGATCCAGCGGCCGCCGCAATCGATCCGCTCCGCGGCGTCCGCATCCACAGGAAAGTCCGACTGCGCGCCTGCATAGACGATGCGGCCATCGCGCGCCGCGATCAGGCCGCGCTCGATCTCGCCGAGATCGGCGCGATCATCACGCATCGTGGCGAGCCGGGCGTTGTGCCAGATGCGGTCGAAACGCTCTGCCATGCGATCGTCCCCTTAACGTGGGATGCTTGACTTATATGTCTAGACATATAATCGTGTCGGAGTTCTGTCCAGCCGGCATGGAAAAATGACACGACTGCATTTCGCATTCGCGCTGCTGCCCTCGGGCTGGGCCAATGACGTGCAGGTCGTGGTCGCGGACGGCACGATCGCCGCGGTGACGGCAGGCGTGCCCCCCGCCGCCGGAGATGAGCGTCACCAACTGGCGGTTCCGGGACTGGCGAGCCT
>DASVOL010000914.1:0-1948 GCA_036383375.1 Bradyrhizobium sp.
GGCGAGGTCTCTTCCTGCTCGGGCGCAAGCCTGACAGCCTCGACACCGGCCGCGGCCATCACGGGCTCGCTCTTCGCCGCCGTCTCGGCGCCGGCTTGACCGCTGACCGGCTCGCTCTGCTGCTCACTCACGTTCAAAGTCTCCAGGCTAAGTTGACAATTCGGTAACTTTTATTGCTTGCGAAATGGTTACCCCGCGCCGCCATTACCTAAATTTTAGGGAGTTTTCCGGGCCGGATTTGGGCGATGTTGCCATGCGGCAATCTGCGTCAGCTCCGTTTGCGCGCGGCGCTTTCCCGATTAACATACCGTCGTCTTCCAGCCAGAAGGCAGGAGAGCGCCATGACGATCGAGAAGTGCATCAATGAATTTGGTGTCGATGACGTCATTTTTGAGGAAGGCTCGACCGGCCGCGAGCTGTTCGTCGTGCTCGACGGCACCGTCGACATCGCCAAGATCGATGGCGGACACAAGACGGTCATCGTCAGCCTCGGCAAGGGCGAGTTCTTCGGCGAGATGGCCGTGATCGACGGCTCGGCGCGCTCGGCAACCGCGATCGCCTCCGCGCCCGCGACGCGGGTGATGCGGATCAATCACGCCCGCTTCGTCTATCTGGTCAGCCAGCAGCCGGCCTTCGCGCTGATGGTGATGGATGCGCTCTCGAAACGCCTGCGCGCGTCCAACGCCGTCACTTACCGAGCGGCGGCTTCCCCATGAGCGAGCGCAAACCAAGCCCCTTCAAGACGCTGTTCGAGGCCGACGTCGCCACGCTGATCCAGGCTGCCGACGACGTCTACCAGATCCGCTTCAAGAACCGTGCGGCGAACGCCTATCTCGTGCGCGGCAGCAAGCGGACGATAATGATCGACGTCGGGCTGTCGACCAATTATCCGTCGCTGGTGGCCTGCCTCGATCATCTCGGCATAACGCCCGGCATGATCGACATGGTGGTGCTGAGCCACGAGCATCTCGATCATATCGGCGCGGCGTACCATTTCCATGGCTCAGCCTACATCGCCGCGCACCGGCTCGCCGCCAACAAGATCATGCTGCGCGACGACTTCTCGATGCTGCGCAAGATGTTCAACGAGCCGAACGTGCCGATCGACATCGACATCTGGCTCGAGGAAGGCAATCTGATCGACCTCGGCAATTTCCGCCTCAACGTGATGTACACGCCGGGCCACACCTCGGCCTGCATCTCGCTGTTCGATCCGGACAAGGGGCTGCTGTTCGCCGCAGACACGCTGATGCCCGGCGGCGTGATGGGCGGCGTGTTCGGCTCCGGCTCGATCGCCGACTACATCCAGTCGCTGGAACGGCTGAAGGGCCTCAATTCGAAGATCCTGCTGTCGGGTCACGGCCGGCTGTCCGACACGCCACAGGACGACGTGCGAATCGCACTGCAACGCTCGCATGCCCTGCTCGAGGACACCGCGCAACTGTTCGACGCACTCGACGCTCGCTCGAATTTCGAACCGATCATGCAGTCGGTGCGCGACCTCAACAAGCTCGACGATTGAGGCCCGGCCTCGACCAAAGCCGCCCGTTGTGGCCCGCCATGACTTTGCATTAGGATCGGCTCAACGACAAAAATCATGGGCTCGGCGATGCAAGCCGTTGCCGACAGCGGGGAGGCGAAACCAATGCAGGCTGATACGATGGCGCAGATGCGCCGCCGGGTGGTGATCTCCTCCACGATCGGCAACGCGCTGGAATGGTTCGACTTCACCGTTTTCGGCCTGTTCGCCGGCATCCTGAGCAAGCTGTTCTTTCCGGCGGACAATCCGCATTCCTCGCTGCTGCTGACCTTCGCGACATTCGGGATCGCCTTTGCGGCCCGGCCGTTGGGTGGCCTGGTGTTCGGGCTCTATTCCGACAAGCACGGCCGCAAGAAGGCGCTGGTCGTGATGATATCGCTGATGGCTGTCGGCACCGGCCTGCTCGGC
>DASVOL010000915.1:0-5896 GCA_036383375.1 Bradyrhizobium sp.
ACCGGCGTCCTGTTTAGCCTCTGGATGAAGCCGATCGTGGCCGGCGCCTGGACGGTCGGCATCCTCGGCGTCCATCTCGCCATCATCCGCAGCTGCTCCCGCTTCCTCGCCGAGCCCACCTCGGTCGCGGTGACCCGCAAATGGCGGACCCGCTTCGTGCTGCTCGACCTGCTCTACGGCCTGTGCTGGACCGCGATCCTGATCCACCCTGCCGGGCGTGATCTCTCCTCCAACACGCTGATGATGTTCCTGATGCTGCTGGTGATCGCGGTCTCCAGCATGCTGGCGGCGAGCTTGCCGATTGCAGCCCTCGCGGCGACCGTTCCGGTGACGGTCGGGATTGCGCTCGACCTCGTGCTCAACGGCGCGTTCGACAATTACGTGCTGGCACTGCTTGCGCTGGCCGCCGAGGGATACTTTGCGCTGCTGGCCCACCGCCTGCATTCGACCACGCTGGCGACGCTGGAAGCCCGCGCCGAAAAGGACGCGCTGATCGGCGAGCTGGAACAGGCCAAGGCGATCTCCGACGAGGCGCGGCACCGTGCCGAATCCGCCAACGTCGCCAAGTCGCGCTTCCTGGCCCAGATGAGCCATGAGCTGCGCACGCCGCTCAACGCCATCCTCGGCTTCTCCGAAGTGATGAAGAGCGAGATCTTTGGCGGGCACGCGGTACCCGTCTACAAGGAATATTCCGCCGACATCCATAATTCCGGCGTGCACCTGCTCAATCTCATCAACGAGATCCTCGACCTGTCGCGCATCGAGGCCGGCCGCTACGAGCTGAACGAGGAGGCCGTGGCGCTGGTGCATGTCGTCGCCGACTGCCACCATCTGCTGAAGCTGCGCGCCTCCAGCCGCGGCATCACCATCCACGAGGTGTTCGAGCATGGCATGCCCAGGATCTGGGGCGACGAGCGCGCCATCCGCCAGGTCGTGCTCAACCTGCTCTCCAACTCGATCAAGTTCACCCCGCAGGGCGGCGAGATCTGGCTCAAGGTCGGCTGGACCGCGTCGGGCGGGCAATATCTGAGCGTCAAGGACACCGGAAGCGGCATCGCCGAGGACGAGATCCCGGTCGTGCTGGCCTCGTTCGGCCAGGGCTCCAACTCGATCAAGTCGGCGGAACAGGGTGCGGGCCTTGGACTGCCGATCGCGAAGAGCTTGATCGACATGCATGGCGGCACCTTCACGCTGAAATCGAAGCTGCGCATCGGCACCGAGGTGATCGTGACCTTGCCGCCGGAGCGGGTGATGAGCGCGCTGGCGCCGATGACGGAAGAAGCGCCGCCGGTGCAGCCGGAGCCCGCCGAGCCCGCGATGGGCGCCGACCGGAAACGCGTGCGCCGCAAGTCGATCATGAGTGCCGGCACCGGATTGTAGAGCATGTCGCGGACAATCGTGACGCGGTTTTCGTTGCCAATAGACGCCAGGCGTTCGCGCCGGGACCACACTCGCGACAAAAAGCCGGGGCGTGATGGCGCATCCGGATTCGACCTGCTTGCACTGGCGGGTGAAACGGTTCAACAGTCGAAGAATGAGCTCAGAAACGCCGTGTATCGCAGTCTGCATGATCGACCCCAGGACGAAGCTCTGCTTCGGCTGTGGTCGCACGCTCCCGGAGATCGCGCGCTGGCACAAGATGGATCGCGCGGAGCGGCTGTCGGTCATGGCGACGCTGCCGGCGCGGATGACCGAGGCCGGGCTCGAGCGCATGGAGCCGCGTCCGAAGCGCGCGTAAACACCGCCGCGACCGGAGCCGCACCGTGACCCGCATCCTCCTTGTCATCCTGCTCTTGATGGCAACCGCCGGCGCCGTTGTCGCCTACGGCGATCCCGATCAGATCGCGCGCGCCAGGCAGAATCTGACCCAGATCTTCGGCCGCAGCATCGCCGCGCCGGCCGCCGACCCTGCCCCCGCCGTGCAGATTACGCGCAGCCAGGGCGGCGAGTTCGCGTTCCGCGCCAAGATCAACGGCGTCAGCGCGCCGATGGTGATCGACACCGGCGCGACCTCGGTGGTGCTGACCTGGGAAACCGCCAAGGCGATCGGGCTGCCGACCGACATGCTCGAATACAATGTCGACCTGGAGACCGCCGGCGGTCACACCAAGGCGGCGCGGCTGACGCTCGATCGTCTCGCGGTCGGCAAGCTGGTCGAAAAATCGGTGCCGGCGCTGGTGGTGCAACGCGGGCAGATGAAGACCAACCTGCTCGGCATGAGCTTCCTCGACCGGCTCGAGAGTTGGGGTGTCCGTTCCGATACGCTGAGCCTCACCGGATACCCCGACGTCACGGGCAGCATCAACAGCTCGGCCCGTCACCGCCGTCCGCGCACGGTTGTCGACTAGGCTGCGCTGCGATCAACGCATTGCAGTTGCGCTGTCGAAAAACCAACATTGTACGGCACATGAAAAGTGGCTCTACTGAGCTTCACTTTGTGCTCCAGCATGTCGACGCGCTGCGCGTCTGATAGCGACACGATTGGAGATACGATTTCCAATCTCGCACGTCGAACGACAATAGATTTTCCGAAAGCGAAGAAAAAATAGCATCAAGCTGCTGTTTGGCCAGGTGGGGCAACCATGAACGTTCGATCCGGTTTTCTGGACTCCATTGGCAACACACCGTTGATCAGGCTGCGCGCGGCGTCGGAGCTCACTGGCTGCAACATCTACGGAAAGGCCGAATTCCTTAATCCGGGCGGCTCGATCAAGGATCGTGCCGCCCTCGCCATCATCAACGACGCCGAACAGCGCGGCCGGCTCAAGCCGGGCGGTGTCATCGTCGAGGGCACCGCCGGCAACGTCGGCATCGGCATTGCGCTGGTCGCCAATGCGCGCGGCTATCGATCCGTGATCGTGATGCCCGATACGCAAAGTCAGGAGAAGCAGGACATGCTGCGGTTATGCGGCGCTGATCTGCGCCTGATGCCCGCGGTGCCGTCTTCCCACCCGAACCATTATGCCCGCTATTCCGGCCGCCTCGCCGAGGAGCTCGGCGCATTCTGGGCCAACCAATTCGACAACGTCGCCAACCGCGACGGCCACTATCGGACGACCGGTCCCGAGATCTGGCAACAGACGGATGGAAAGGTCGATGGCTTCACCTGTGCCGTCGGCAGCGGCGGGACGTTGGGCGGCATTGCGCGCGCCCTCAAGGAGCGAAATCCCGACGTGAAGATCGCGCTCAGCGATCCCATGGGCGCCGCCCTCTACAACTGGTTCACGAAGGGCGAGCTGACGACTGAAGGTGAATCGATCACGGAAGGCATCGGCCAGGTCCGTGTGACGAAGAACCTCGAAGACGCACCGATCGACATGGCGTACCAGATCACCGACGAGGAGGCGCTACCCGTCCTGTTCGACCTGGTTGCGCATGAAGGATTGGTGCTGGGTGGCTCGAGCGCGATCAACGTCGTCGGAGCGATGCGGCTTGCCCGCGACCTTGGTCCAGGCAAGACCATCGTCACCATCCTCGCTGACGGTGGCCAGCGCTACCAATCCAAACTCTTCAATCCGGACTTCCTGCGCAAGAAGAACCTTCCGGTCCCGCCCTGGATGACGTGAAGCGGGAGCGAACCCGCCGCTAGCGATCGTCGTCGTGGATCGACGACGGATGCCTGCAGAGCGGCGTGACCTGGATCTCCATGAACGGAAACAGCGGCAGGCTCGACAGGATATCGTGCAATTCCTGCGCGCCCGACACATCGAAGATGCTGACATTGGCGTAGCGGCCGGCCACCCGCCACAGATGGCGCCAGGCCCCCGTGCGCTGCAGCTCCATGGCACGGGCACGCTCGGCCTGCTTCAGCGCATCGACCTTTTCGGCCGGGAGATCGTGCGGAATCCGCACGTCCATTTCGACGTGAAACAGCATGATGATCGACTCTCCTTGCAGGCGATGAAGCGGTAGCGCGAAACGGATCGGAGCCGCCGCGAGATCGCGGCGACTCCATCTCTCTATCAGATCGACAATCCTGTCGTCAGCCTTGCACCAGACCGCGGCTGACCAGGTTGATGTCATCGGGATTGATCAGATCCTTCGCCGTCCAACCGGAGACGTCGTAGTCGCTCATGCAATTGCGCACGAAATCCTGCATGGCGCCGAGGTCGCCGGTCGCGCCCGCAGCCATCAGCGTTTCGACACGCAGGTTCTCGTAATTGCCCGCGTAGTTGCGCTCGTAGAGTTCGTGACGGCCGCCGAACTCCGAGCCGACCGCGTCCCAGAGCAGCTTGAGCAGCTTGATCCGGTCGATCGCGGCATAGCCGTTGGAGCCGCGCACGAAACGGTCGAGATAGGGCCGGATCGCCTCGCTCTCGAGATCGGCCGAGCTTGACGGCAGATAGATCAGGCCGCTCGCGACATGGCGCTCGATCAATTCCTTGATCCGCGGATAGGCCATCGGGGCGAACACGCGATAGGCCAGCCCGTAATTCAGGTTGGGCAGATTGTAGCCCTCGGTCCCCTGCCAGGCGATCGGCGATTTCACCATTGCATCCGACATGCCGTGGAACAGATTGCGCCAGGCGATCACCTCGCCCACCGCCGTCTGCACGCCGCGGAAATCCTTCGATCCGGTCGCCTCCACCGCCATCGAGAACAGGCCGGCAATGAAGTCGAGCTTGACGGCGAGCCGCGTCACGCCATGCAGCGTGAACCGCGGGATGAAGCCCGACGCCGGGAAGAACTGGTTGATCTTGTCGACGTCGCCATAGATGAAGACGTTCTCCCAGGGCACCAACACCTTGTCGAAAACCAGGATCGAGTCGTTCTCGTCGAAGCGGCTGGACAGCGGATAATCGAACGGCGAGCCGGTCGCGGCCGCGGTGAATTCGTAGGACGAGCGGGCAATCAGCTTGACGCCCTTGGCGTCCATCGGCGCTGTGAAGATCAGCGCGAATGACTTGTCCTTGATCGGGATGCCGTAGTGAGCGATGAAATTGTAGTGCGTCAGCGCCGAGCCGGTCGCAACCACCTTCGCGCCCGACACGATCAGTCCGGCGTCGGTCTCCTTCTCGACATGCATGAAGACGTCGCGCACGTCCTCGATCGCCCGGTCGCGATCGATCGGCGGGTTGACGATGGCGTGATTCCAGAAGTCGAGCCGTTCCTGGGTCCGGGCATACCATTTCTTCGCGTTCCCAGCGTATTCGCCATAGAAGCCCGAATTCGCGCCCAAGGTCCCGAGAAACGCCGCCTTGTAGTCCGGAGAACGGCCCATCCAGCCGTACGCAACCTTCTGCAATTCGGCAATCGCGTCGCGGCCCTTGATCAGGTCATCGGCCGTTCGCGAGCCGAGGAAGAACGGATGGGTCAGCTGTCCCGAGCCGGTGTCGGTCAGGACGCCGATCTGGTCCTTCTTCTCGTGGAAGCGGTCGTACCAGCGCGCCACCATCCGCGCCGAATTGCGGAAGGCGGGATGCTGGGTGACGTTCTTGACGCGCTCGCCGTAGATGTAGATTTCCCGGCCATCCTGGATGCTGTCCAGGAATTCGGAGCCGGTATAGACGCTGGTGGTCGACGCAGGCACGTCGGCCCGCAGGGCAGCTGCTGTAGTCATGGGTTCTCCTCCGCTTGTGTCGTTGGACCGGCGGGCGTTGCCACACCGGCCCGGACCATCCCGTCACGCTCTTGGTCGGCGTGACATCGGAGGAAACGCTACGCGCTCAGCCTGCACGGGCGAAAGGTATCACACCATACCGCGCGAACCGCCGCGGCTCGGGCTATGACTTGGATGCGCGAACCAGACGGCAACGATCGTCCGGCCGACGCAACGCCGCAGCTGATGCAACACCGCGCAGCACGGAAGGGAGCGAGCCATGGCCAAGGGTTTTGACAGCAGCGCTGTCGCTTTCCATCGCGATGGGGAATTGGCCCTCACGGCCAGCGTCGTGAC
>DASVOL010000916.1:0-1633 GCA_036383375.1 Bradyrhizobium sp.
GCGCTCTACGGCATCTACCTCTCCTTTGTCAGCGTCGAAGGCTTTCCGTTCCTGCTCTCGATCGAGGCGCTGGCGATCCTGATCGTCGGCGGGCTCGGCTCGGCGCTCGGCGCCGTGCTCGGCACCATCCTGATCGTGCTGCTGCCGGAGGCGACCAGGATCGTCTTCGGCCTGTTCAGCGCGCAGATGGACGCGACCTTCACGACCGGCGCGCAGGAGCTGAAGAGCATGCTCTACGGCCTCGTCATCATCCTGTTCCTGCGCTTCCAGCCGAGGGGGCTGGTCGGCGCCTGGCACGACATCAAGCGGGCCTGGGTACACTGGCCGCTGCGCTACTAACCAAAAAAGACACAACACCATGAGGAGGAGACAATGATCAGACATCTGGCGGCGGCCTCGCTGCTGCTCACGACGGCCTGCCTTGCCGTCGGCCCCGCTGCCGCCGCTGACCCCGGCATCACCGACACCGAGATCCTGATCGGCGACGTCGAGCCCCTGACCGGGCCGCCGGCACTGCTCGGCGTCGCGGCCTCGATCGGCCACAAGATCGCGATCGCCGAGGCCAACGCCGCCGGCGGCATCAACGGCCGCAAGATCAAGTACGTGCTGGAGGACGACGGCTACGTCACCGCGCGCACCATCCAGGGCGTCAAGAAGGTGATCGACGTCGACAAGGCATTTGCAATGATCGGCATCTCCGGCTCCGGCCAATCGATCGCGGTGATGCCGCTGCTGGAGAAGTCGGGTATCCCGACAGTCATCGACGTCGGGCCCGTCAAGCCGCTGTGGGAGCCGCCGCGCAAGAACGTGTTCGTGGTCGGCCAATCCTACGAGGAAGGCATCGTCGATCTCGTCAACTACCTCGCTGACAAGAATCCCGGCAAGAAATGGGGACTGATCACCCAGGATGACGATTACGGTGTGGCCGTGCGCGATGGCTTCGACTCCGTGGTCAAGGCGAAGAAGCTGAATGTCGTCTACAGCGGCAACTACAAGAAGGGCCAGCAGGACTTCTCGTCCGACATGCTGCAGCTCAAGGAGTCAGGCGCCGAGGTGTTCCTGGCCGGCGGCATCATCGCCGAGAACATCGCGATGATGAAGGAGATCGAGAAGCTCGGCATCAAGCCGGTGACCGGTATCTTCTGGCCCGGCCGCGTCGAACCGGTGCTGAAGCTGATGGGCCCCGCCGGTGACGGCATCTACGCGGTCGACTATGTCGAACCGTTCGCGGGCGCCGCCGGCAAGGCGTTCCTGGAGAAGGCCAAGCCGCTGGTGTCGGAAGCCGAGTTCAAGGGCATCAACCGCTACACCATGACCGGTTATGCCGCCGCGAAGGTCCTGATCGCGGCGATCGAGCGCTGCGGCAAGCAACCGACATGGGCCTGCACCATCTCGGAGCTGGAGAAGACCAAGAATGTCGAAACCGGCGTGATGGCGCCGATCAGCTTTGGCCCCGGCGTCCGCTTCTCGAACCAGAAGCTGCAGATCATGCAGGCCGATACGGCAACTCTCAGCTTCAAGCCGGTGACCTAGAGCGATGAAGGTCCTGATCGTCTTTGCCCACCAGGAGGCGCAGTCGTTCAATGCTGCACTGCTGGCGCGGTCGGTGGCGGAGCTGACCGCGCTCGGGCAT
>DASVOL010000917.1:0-3984 GCA_036383375.1 Bradyrhizobium sp.
GACCGCGGATGCGATCCGCGAGACGGTGCATGATTTCTCGACCAACGAGATCGCGCCGCGCGCCGCCGAGATCGATCGCTCCAACACTTTTCCGCGCGACCTCTGGCCCAAGATCGGCGCGCTCGGCCTGCACGGCATCACCGTCGAGGAGGAGTTTGGCGGGTCGGGCCTCGGCTATCTCGAGCACTGCATCGCGGTCGAGGAGATCTCGCGCGCGTCGGCGTCGGTCGGGCTGGCTTACGGCGCGCATTCCAACCTCTGCGTCAACCAGATCCGCCGCAACGGCAACGAGGCGCAGAAACGCAAATATCTGCCCAAGCTGATCTCCGGCGAGCATGTCGGATCGCTGGCGATGTCCGAGCCCTCCGCCGGCTCCGACGTGGTCTCGATGAAGACCCGCGCCGAGAAGAAGGGCGACCGCTTCGTGCTCAACGGCAGCAAGATGTGGATCACCAACGGTCCCCATGCCGAGACGCTGGTGGTCTATGCCAGGACCGACGCCAATGCCGGCCCGCGCGGCATCACCGCCTTCATCATCGAAAAGGGCATGAAGGGCTTCTCCACCGCGCAGAAGCTCGACAAGCTCGGCATGCGCGGCTCCGACACCTGCGAGCTGGTGTTCGAGGATTGCGAGGTGCCGGAGGAAAACGTGCTCTCCGAGGTCGGCCGCGGCGTCAACGTGCTGATGTCGGGTCTCGACTATGAGCGCGCGGTACTCGCGGCTGGACCGCTCGGCATCATGCAGGCCTGCATGGACGTGGTGTTGCCCTATGTCCACGAGCGCAAGCAGTTCGGCGAGCCGATCGGCTCATTCCAGCTGGTGCAGGGCAAGATCGCCGACATGTACACCACGATGAACGCCTCGCGCGCCTATGTCTACGCGGTGGCGAAGGCCTGCGACCGCGGCGAGACCACGCGCGAGGACGCTGCCGGCGCCATCCTCTATGCCGCCGAGAAGGCCACGCAATGCGCGCTGGATGCGATCCAGCTGCTGGGCGGCAACGGTTACATCAACGACTATCCGACCGGCCGGCTGCTGCGCGATGCAAAACTCTACGAGATCGGCGCCGGCACCAGCGAGATCCGCCGCATGCTGATCGGCCGCGAGTTGTTCGCCAAGACGGCCTGAGCTGCGCGACGCCGTCGCGCCTCTGGCGCGGCGGCCCGTTTTCTTTCCCTAAATCCTGTCGGCTCCTCCAACGAAACGTGCAACACCGATGCCGCTTCATTCGACGATCGATCCCACATCTTCTGAATTCGCCCGTAACGCCGATGTGATGCGCAGTCTGGTCGCGGAGCTTCGCGACAAGCTCAAGCAGGTTGCCGGCGGCGGGGGCGAGACCTCGCGCAAACGGCACACCTCGCGCGGCAAGATGCTGGCGCGCGATCGCGTCGATCTGCTGGTCGATCCCGGCACCGCATTCCTCGAGCTGTCGCCGCTCGCCGCCAACGGGCTCTACGGCGGCGACGTGCATTCGGCCAGCGTCATCACCGGCGTCGGACGCATCTCGGGGCGCGAATGCATCATCGTCGCCAATGACGCCACCATCAAGGGCGGCACGTACTATCCGCTGACGGTGAAGAAACATCTGCGCGCCCAGGACATTGCGCGGCAGAACAATCTGCCTTGCGTCTACATGGTGGATTCCGGCGGCGCCTTCTTGCCGCTGCAGGACGAGATCTTTCCCGACGAGCGGCATTTCGGCCGCATCTTCTACAACCAGGCGCAGATGTCGTCGCAGGGCATCCCGCAGATCGCCATCGTGATGGGCTCCTGCACCGCGGGCGGCGCCTATGTGCCGGCCATGTCTGACGAGAGCATCATCGTGCGCAACCAGGGCACCATCTTCCTCGGCGGCCCGCCGCTGGTGAAGGCCGCGACCGGCGAGGTGGTCACGGCCGAAGAACTCGGCGGCGCCGACGTCCACTCCCGGCAGTCGGGCGTGACCGATCATTACGCGCAGAACGACGCGCATGCGATCGGGATCGCGCGGCGCATCGTCGGTACGCTGAAGCAGCCGGCCAAGGCGCCGCTCAACATGCGTCCACCACAGGAGCCGCTGTTTCCCGCCGAGGAGATCTACGGGGTGGTCTCCGCCGACGGCCGCAAACCGTTCGACGTGCACGACATCATCGCGCGGATCGTCGACGGCTCCGAATTCGACGAATTCAAGAAGCTTTACGGCACCACGCTGATCTGCGGCTTCGCCCATATCTGGGGCTATCCGGTCGGCATCATCGCCAACAACGGGATCCTGTTCAGCGAGAGCTCGCTGAAGGGCGCGCATTTCATCGAGCTGTGCTGCCAGCGCGGCATTCCGCTGGTGTTCCTGCAGAACATCACCGGCTTCATGGTCGGCAAGAAGTACGAAGCCGGCGGCATCGCGCGCGACGGCGCCAAGCTGGTGACGGCGGTTGCGACCGCCGGGGTGCCGAAATTCACCGTCGTGATCGGCGGCTCCTACGGTGCCGGCAATTACGGCATGTGCGGCCGCGCCTACAGCCCGCGCTTCCTCTGGCTGTGGCCGAACGCCCGCATCTCCGTGATGGGCGGCGAGCAGGCCGCGATGGTGCTCAGTCAAGTGCGGCGCGACGGCATCGAGGCCAAGGGCGAGAGCTGGTCGGCGGAGGAGGAAGACAAATTCCGCGAGCCGATCCGCGCGCAGTACGAGAAGCAGGGCAATCCCTATTACGCCACCGCGCGGCTCTGGGACGACGGCGTGATCGATCCCGCGGACACCCGCCTGGTGCTCGGGCTCGGCCTGTCGGCCGCCGCCAATGCGCCGATCGAGCCGACGAAGTTCGGCCTGTTCAGGATGTGACCCAGGATCTGATCATGGACCGCTCAAAACTTTACCGGCGTTTCCGTACGCTTCTGATCGCCAACCGCGGCGAGATCGCCTGCCGCGTCATCCGCTCGGCGCGCGCCATGGGACTACGCACCGTCGCGGTCTATTCCGAGGCCGATCGCGACGCGATGCATGTCGCACTCGCCGACGAGGCGGTGCTGCTCGGGCCGGCACGGGCGCGCGACAGCTATCTCAACATCGAGCGCGTGATCGCGGCCGCCAAGCAGACCGGCGCAGAGGCGGTGCATCCCGGCTACGGCTTCCTGTCCGAAAATGCCGAGTTCGCGCAGGCCTGTCTCGATGCCGGGCTGGTGTTCGTCGGCCCGACCGCCGCGATGATGACGGCGATGGGGTCCAAATCCGGCTCGAAGGCGCTGATGGAAAAGGCCGGCGTGCCGCTGGTGCCCGGCTATCACGGCGAGGCGCAGGACGAGGCGATCCTGGCGGAGGCCGCCAACCGGATCGGCTTCCCGGTGCTGGTCAAGGCGTCGGCCGGCGGCGGCGGCCGTGGCATGCGCGTGGTCAATTCGGCGGGCGAGCTGTCGGCCGCGATCACCAGCGCCAAGCGCGAGGCCAAGGCGGCGTTCGGCGACGACCGCATGCTGATCGAGAAGTACGTGCAGAACCCGCGCCATATCGAGGTGCAGATCATCGGCGATAGCCACGGCAATCTGCTCTCGCTGTGGGAGCGTGAATGCACGCTGCAGCGTCGGCACCAGAAGGTGATCGAGGAAGCGCCGTCGCCGACGCTGAACGCCGCGCAGCGCGAGACGGTCTGCGAGGCCGCCCGCAAGGCGGCCGGCGCGGTCAACTATGTCGGCGCCGGCACCATTGAATTCGTCTCCGACGGCAAGGATGTGTTCTTCATCGAGATGAACACCCGTTTGCAGGTCGAGCATCCCGTCACCGAGCTGATCACCGGCGTCGATCTGGTCGATTGGCAGCTGCGCGTCGCGTTCGGCGAGGCCCTCCCGCTCAAGCAGAACGAGATCACGCTGAACGGACACGCCATCGAGGCGCGCGTCTACGCGGAAAATCCGCAGAAGAACTTCATGCCCTCGGTCGGCCGCATCAAGACCTGGCGGACGCCGCCAGAGGGCGACGGCCTGCGCATCGATGCCGGCTATCGCAGCGG
>DASVOL010000918.1:0-1774 GCA_036383375.1 Bradyrhizobium sp.
AATGGCAGCCAACACGGCACAGGCCAAAACCCAGTTCGGCTATCGCCGTCACCCCGACCAGGAGCGGTCGGGCGCCAACGTCGCGGAGCACCCGGTCGTGGTGGTCGGCGCCGGGCCGGTAGGGCTGTCGCTCGCGATCGATCTCGCGCAGCGCGGCCAGCGCGTGGTGCTGCTCGACGATGCCGACCGGATCGGCGAGGGCTCGCGCGCGATCTGCTTCTCGAAGCGCTCGCTGGAGTTCTGGGATCGCCTCGGCGTCGGCGACCGCATGGTCGAGAAGGGTGTGGTGTGGAGCGTCGGCAAGATTTTCCACGGCGCCTCGCAGCTCTACCAGTTCAATTTGCTGCCCGAGGAGGGCCACAAGCGGCCCGCCTTCATCAACCTGCAGCAGTTCTATGCCGAGGCCTATCTGGTCGACCGGGTCGAGCAGCTGCCTGAAATCGATCTGCGCTGGCGCAACAAGGTGATCGCGCTGGAAAGCCGCAACGACGGCGTCGCGCTGACGATCGCGACCCCCGAAGGCTCCTACCAGGTGCATGCCGCCTTCGTCGTCGCCTGCGACGGCGCGCGCTCCTCGCTGCGGCAGATGGTCGGTGCGGACTTTGCGGGGCAGGTGTTCGAGGACCAGTTCCTGATCGCCGACGTCAAGATGACCGCGGCATTCCCGACCGAGCGCTGGTTCTGGTTCGATCCGCCGTTCCACGCCGGACGCTCGGCGCTGTTGCACAAGCAGCCGGACGACATCTGGCGGATCGACCTGCAGCTCAATCCGGATGCCGATCCGGTGGCCGAGAAGCAGCCCGAGAACGTACGGCCGCGGATCGAGCGCATGCTCGGGCACGACAAGTTCGAGTTCGAATGGATCTCGCTCTACAAGTTCCAATGCCGGCGGATGGCAAAATTCATCCATGGCCGCGTGATCTTCGCCGGCGATTCCGCCCATCAGGTCTCGCCATTCGGCGCGCGCGGCGCCAATTCCGGGCTCGAGGACGCCGAGAATCTGGCGTGGAAACTCGACCGCGTGCTGCGCCGGCTGTCGCCGGAAGGCTTGCTGGAGACCTATCACATCGAGCGCAGCGCGGCGGCGGATGAGAACATCCGCGAGTCCACCCGCTCGACCGATTTCATGGCGCCGGTGACCCGGCAGGAGGCGCGGCTGCGTGAGGCGGTGCTCTCGCTCGCCAGGGATACCGAGTTCGGCAAGCGCATGGTCAATGGCGGCCGGCTGTCGGTGCCGTCGGTCTACGACACGCCGCTGTCGAGCGGCGATCGCGACAGCTGGCGCGGCGGCCCGCGGCCGGGCGCCTCGATGCTGGACGCGCCGGTGACCGAGCAGGGTGGCGGTTCCAGCTATCTGACCGACGTTTTCATCAGGCAGGGAACGCGTTTCACGCTGCTGGAGTTTGGCAATGGCACAGCTGTCGATGTCCCTGAAGGCGTAGGGAGCATCCGTGTCGGCGGCGAGGGCGGGCTGGTCGACGCGCAGGGTCTTGCCGGCAAGCGCTATGATGCCGAGCCTGGCACCGCCTATCTGCTGCGGCCGGATGGCTATGTCGCGGCCCGCTTCCGGAACGCCGCGCGGCCGGTGCTCGATGCGGCGCTGGCGCGCGCATCCGGTTTGAGCTGAGGAGCAGTCATGGCGCTGTCGACCAGTTCGAACTTTGCAAAGCCCGATGACGCCTTTCGCGCCATCGTCGAGGCGCATCGCGGTCTCACCGAGGCGCAGAGCGCCGATCTCGATGCCGCGCTGGTTTTGGTGCTCGCCAACCACATC
>DASVOL010000919.1:0-6296 GCA_036383375.1 Bradyrhizobium sp.
GTCATGGCCGGGCATAGCCGTCCGAAGGACGGCGTCGCTTCCGCTCGCCTATGCCCGGCCATCCATCAACCTTCGCGGGATGCTTCTTCCTCGATGGACCCCCGGGTCAAGCCCGGGGGTGACGAGCAAAAGCAGCCCCTCCTGTCAGTCGAAAAGCTCATCAAGGAATATCCCCGCCAGGGCGCGGGCTCGGTGCTCGCAAAATTGTTCGGCCGCAAGCCGCCGATCGAGGAGGACATCTTCCGCGCGGTCGACGGCATCAGCTTTTCCATCGATCACGGCGAAAGCGTCGGGCTGGTCGGCGAATCCGGCTGCGGCAAGTCGACGACGTCGATGATGGTGATGCGGCTCCTGGACCAGACCTCCGGCCGCATCGTGTTCGATGGCGAGGACATCGGCGCCATTATGCCGCAATCCTTCGCGCGGCTGCCGCGGCGCAGCCAGATCCAGATGGTGTTCCAGGATCCGACCGACAGCCTCAACCCGCGCTTCACCGCGGCGCGCGCGATCGCGGACCCGATCATGCAGCTCGGCGACATCAGGGGGCGCGACGCGCTTCGTGACCGCTGCGAGGAGCTGGCGCGGCTGGTCGGCCTGCCGGTCAATCTGCTGGATCGTTTTCCGCATCAGCTGTCCGGCGGCCAGAAGGCCCGCGTCGGTATCGCGCGCGCGATCGCGCTGCACCCAAAGCTCGTCATCCTCGACGAGCCGACCGCGGCGCTCGACGTCTCGGTGCAGGCGGTGGTGCTCAATCTGCTGCAGGACCTCAAGCAGTCGATGGGCATGAGCTATCTGTTCGTGTCGCACGATCTCAACGTGGTGCGCCTGCTGTGTGATCGCGTCATCGTGATGCGCAGCGGGCGCATCGTCGAGCAGGGCGCATCCGATGACGTCTTGGGCAATCCGCAGGATGCCTATACAAGGGAGCTGCTGACGGCGATCCCGCATCCGCCGTTGCCGGTGGCCTGAAAAAACTTACTGGGAGCGAAATGGACGATCCTCTCGACGATTACATGACCGCCGTCGCCCGCACGATGGCGTTGCCGCTGGAAGACGCCTGGCGTCCGGCGGTGCGCGCAAATCTCGAGGTCGCGCTGCGGCTGGCGCGGCTGGTCGATGACTTCCCGCTGCCCGATGAGCTCGCGTCGGCCGCCGTTTATTCGACCTGAGATCGCGATGTCCGACACTCCCACTTCCATGACTGCCGCCGACATCGCGCAGGCGGTATCGAGCCGCAAGATAACGGCCCTTGCGGCGACCGAGGCGGCGCTCGCGCGCATCGCTGTGCACGACAAGGTCCTCAACGCCTTCACCGACGTCACCGCCGATCGCGCGCGGGCCAGGGCAAGTGCGGTCGATGCCGCGATCGCGGCGGGCCAACCGGCCGGCCCGCTTGCCGGCGTGCCGTTCGCGGTGAAGAACCTGTTCGACGTGCAGGGCCTTGCGACCCGCGCCGGCTCGAAGATCAATCGCGACCTGCCGCCGTCGCCGCGCGATGCCACGTTGATCGAGCGGCTGGAGGCGGCCGGTGCCGTGCTGGTCGGCGCGCTCAACATGGGCGAATACGCGTACGACTTCACCGGTGAGAACGCGCATGACGGTCCGTCGCGCAATCCGCATGATCCGACGCGGATGGCCGGCGGCTCGTCGGGCGGCTCCGGCAGTGCCGTCGGTGGCGCATTGGTGCCGATCGCGCTCGGCTCCGATACCAACGGCTCGATCCGGGTGCCGTCGTCATTCTGCGGCACGTTTGGCCTGAAGCCGACCTACGGCCGGCTGTCGCGCGCGCGATCCTTTCCGTTCGTCGCCAGCCTCGATCACCTCGGTCCGTTTGCGCGCAACGTGAAGGATCTCGCGCTCGCCTATGACGTCATGCAGGGTCCTGATGCCGATGATCCCGCCTGCAGTGTGCAGTCGGTCGAGCCGACCGTGCCGCTGCTTGCCAATGATGTCAGCCGGCTGCGCGTGGCGATCGCCGGCGGCTATTTCCAGCAGAATTTGCTGCCGGAGGCCGTCGAAGCGGTCGCGCGCGTGGCAAAGGCGCTCGGCGCCACGCAGACCGTGGAGCTGCCGGAAGCGGCGCGCGCCCGCGCGGCCGCCTTCATCATGACCACCACCGAAGGTGCGGCGCTGCATCTCGATCGGCTGCGCAAGCGGCCCCGCGACTTCGACCCGCCGGTGCGCGACCGCTTGTTCGCCGGGGCGATGATCCCGGCGGTCTATGTCGACAAGGCGCAGAAATTCCGCCGCTGGTACCGCGCCAAGGTGCTGGAGCTGTTCCAGTCGGTCGACGTGATCCTGGCGCCGGCAACGCCATGTGTGGCGCCGAAGATCGGCCAGGCCACCTTCACGCTCGACGGGGTCGAGCTTCCGGTCCGCCCCAATATCGGTATCCACACCCAGCCGATCTCCTTCATCGGCCTGCCGGTGGCCGCCGTGCCGGTGCCGCTTGAACCGATGCCGATCGCCGTGCAGATCATTGCCGCACCCTGGCGCGAGGACATCGCGCTGCGGGTCGCCTACGCGCTGGAACAGATGGGTGTCGTGGCGGCTCCCGCGCCAAGAGGACTCTAAAATGGAAATCGATCTTCCCGACGTGCTCGCCGAGGTCACCGCGCAGTTCGAGCGTTACGAGAAGGCGCTGGTCTCGAACGATGTCGCGGTGCTTGACGAGCTGTTCCGCAACGACCGCCGCACGCTGCGCTATGGCATCGGCGAGAACCTTTATGGCTACGCCGAGATCGCAGCGTTCCGTGCCGGGCGGCCGGCGGCCGGGCTGATGCGCAAAATCGACCGTACCGTGATCACGACCTATGGCCGCGACACCGCGATCGCCTCGACGCTGTTCTATCGGGACAGCGCACCCGGCCGCGTGGGGCGGCAGATGCAGACATGGATTCGCTTCCCCGAGGGCTGGAGAATCGTCGCCGCCCATGTCAGCGTCATCGATGAACCTAAAGGGGCTTGAAGGGCGCTCGAAGATGAGCCTGGACGATCTGCCGCAGGGTGCAGAATCCGAGATGACGGTGCGCCGCATCGACCGTCCGTCGTCGCTGGTCGACAAGACCACCCGCGCCGAAGAATTGCGGCTGCAGCTTGCCGATGAGATCGTGCGCGGCACGCTGCCGCCGGGCGCCGGGCTCGACGAAACCGATCTGGCGCGCCGCTTCAAGGTCTCGCGCACGCCGGTGCGCGAGGCTCTGCGGCAGCTCGCCGCCAGCGGCTTGATCGACGCCCGCGCGCATCGCGGCGCGGTGGTGGCGCGGCCGTCGCTCGAAAGGCTCACCGGCATGTTCGAGGCGATGGCCGAGCTCGAGGCGATGTGCGCCGGCCTTGCCGCCGAGCGGATGAGCCCGGCGGAGCGTCATGCGCTGGAGGCGGTCCATGAGGAGCTGCGGGTCTTGAGCTACACCGGCAATCCCGAGCGCTTCCACGAGGTCAATGAGCGCTTTCACAACGCGATCTACGCCGGGTCGCAGAACGCCTACATCGCCGAGATCACGCTTGCGACGCGGGTGCGCGTGCAGCCGTTCCGCCGCGCCCAGTTCCGCAACCTCGGGCGGCTGGCAAAATCCCACGCCGAGCACGACCACGTCGTCGTCGCCATCCTGCGCGGCGACAAGCCAGGTGCTGCGGCTGCGATGCGCGCCCATATCGAGCAGGTGCGCGGGGAATACGAGACCTACGCGGTGTCGGTGTAGGTCGCTCTCAGCCTCGTCATTCCCCGGTGCGCAATTGCGCACCGGGGAATGACGACGAGAGGCCGGCTACGTCTTCGCCTTCTCCGCCATGAACGCCCGCCAGCCGCCATAGGCTGAAATATCTTTCGCGCCGGCGATCGCGGCGGGCTCGACGATGAAGCCCTTGACCTGCCGTCCGTCGGCGAGCCGGAGCGTGCCGATCGCCATCGGCGGCGGAATCGCGGCGACGAATTTTCCGAATGCAGCCGGCGACATCGCCCACAGCTCGAGCTTGATCGCATGACCCGCACCCGCCTCGATGCGCAGCATGCCGGGTTTCGGCGGCGTGGTGTCGAGCGCGTAAAGCTTGTAGTCGGCTGCGGTGAGCGTCTCTTCCAGAAGGCGCGCATCGAGCCTGGTCAGTTCATGATTCAGCGCCATGCCCGACAGATGCGCGCCGACCACCGCGATCGTGATTTCGTCGGCGCCGGCCTGCGCCGAGACTGCGGCCAGCGGTGGCTGCGGCACCGCCTTGGCGCCGACGGCAAGTCCGGTGGCGGCGTGGAAGACGCGGCCGATGCCGGCAAGCTCCGCGTCGCGGCCCGCGGGGGCGAGCAGCGTGATGCCGAACGGCGCGCCGTCGGGCCGCATCGCCGCCGGTAGCGCCAGGCCGCACAGATCGAGCAGATTGACGAAATTGGTGTAGGTGCCGAGCCGCGAGTTGAGCTCGATCGGATTGGCCAGCACGTCGGCGGTGGAATAGACCGTTGGCGCCGTCGGCAGCACGATCGCATCGCATTGCGTGAAGGTGCGCGCGGCAACGCGGCGCAGCGCCTGGAGGCGGTAGAGCGCGGAGAAGGTATCAGCGGCGGTCGGCCGCGCGCCGCCGATTGTGATCTCGCGTGTCACCGGATGGATCGCGTCCGGCGACGACGCCAGCAGGTCGCGGATCACGAGATAGCGCTCGGCGACCCAGGGGCCCTCATAGAGCAGCCGCGCGGTCTCGTAGAACGGCTCGAGATCGAATTCGACGAGTTCGGCGCCGAGCGCCTGCCAGCGCATGCAGGCTTCGCCATAGGCCTTCTCGGCCTCGCGGTCGCCGAAGAAGATCAGCTGGCCGCTCCTGGGAATGCCGAGCTTCAGCTTCGCCGGAAACGCCGCGAGCGGGGTCAGCGGCCGGTCGCGCGAGAACGGATCGGCGTCGTCCGGCCCGGCCATCACTGCGAGTGCGGCCAGCGCATCGTCGACGGTGAGCGAGAACACCGAGATGCAGTCGAGCGTGCGGCAGGCCGGCACCAGCCCCGCGTTGGAGATCAGCCCGAGGCTCGGCTTGAGGCCCACGATGTTGTTGAGCATCGCCGGCACGCGGCCGCTGCCCGCGGTGTCGGTGCCGAGCGACAGCGGCACGAGGCCCGCCGAGACCGCGACCGCGGAGCCCGAGCTCGATCCGCCCGGCACGAGATCACCGCGCACCGGATTTTTGGGAATACCATAGGGCGAGCGCACGCCGACCAGGCCGGTGGCGAACTGGTCGAGATTGGTCTTGCCGATGATGATGGCGCCGGCCGCGCGCAGTTTTGCCACCGCCGTGGAGTCTTGCGCGGGCAGGTAGGAGAACGCCGGGCAGGCTGCGGTGGTCGGCAGGCCCTTGACGTCGATATTGTCCTTCACTGCGACCGGCACGCCGTAAAGCGGCAGCGCCGGGTCTGCGAGCCGCGCGGCCTCGGCGAGCGCGTCCTGTTCGTCGCGCAGGCTGATGAAGATGGCGGGGTCATTATGCTCGCGGATGCGCTGGTAGCTGCGCGCCACGGTTTGCGCCGGCGTCATGGTCCCGGCGCGGTGTGCGGCAACGATCGCGGCGACAGTTTCAGTCACGTGGTTGGCCTCGTCTCTGGCGCGGTGAGGCATCGGATGCCTGCCGCGAGGGAATTGCAGCCTGATCGAAGCAAGCAATGTGCCATTGTGTACAATCTGCCTGCGCCTGCGGTGCGACGGATTATTACACAATATCAGTTGCTTGAAATGGTCGCTGGCGGCTTACGCGAACTTGCCTGCGTACGTGTCTGCTCAATTTTAAGGCAGGCGTGACCCAGCCGAAATCCGGTCGATCGATCAGGTGAAGCAGGCGAGGATTCGCAGCAGTTGTTCGCGGTTTTCCTTGCCGATCTTGTCGGCGACATGCCGCTCGTGCTCGGCGGCGAGCCGCTTGAACTGGGCCAGCGCGGTCTTGCCGCGCGCGGTCAGATGCAGCGCATGCGAGCGGCGGTCGGTGGCGGACGGGATGCGGCTGACGAAGGCGCGTTCTTCGAGGCTGTCGAGCAGATGCACCAGCCGTGCGCGCTCGATCCCGAGCCGTTTCGCGACCGCCATCTGGCTGAGGCCCGGATTGGCTCCGATCACGGTCATGACCGAATATTGGGTCGGGCGGATATCGACCGCCGCCAGCGTCTTGATGAAGTCCTGAAAGATCCAGAGCTGGAAGCGCCGCACCGCATAGCCGGCGTGGCCGACCAGCGCGTCGAGACCGATGTCGTCGCCGACATCGCCATGGTGCGTCCGGCCATTCGCCGCGCGCGCCTGGGGGCGGCGGATTGCCGCTCTCGTTGCCGCCGCCTT
>DASVOL010000920.1:0-1817 GCA_036383375.1 Bradyrhizobium sp.
GGCGCTGTGGACGCATTACGAGCATCAGAAGGGCCTAGCCAATCTGCCGATGGTGACCCGCACCGCGCAGGGCATTCCCGGCGACCCCATGAATGTCGGGCTGATCGGCGACACCAAGGACGTGGTCTGCGCGATGCACGAGGCCGGCTGGTTCCCGGCCGATCCGGTCACGCTGAAATCCTCGATCGAAATCGTCGGCTCGGTGCTGCTCGACCGTCCCTACAAGGCGGCGCCGGTGAGCAGCCTGTTCTACCTCGGCCGCCGCGAGGACCTCGCCTTCGAGCGGCCGGTTGGCACAAGCGCGGATCGCCGCAACCATGTCCGTTTCTGGCGGGTGCTCGACCAGGGCGAGGAGAAGCGCCCGGTGTGGCTCGGCGCTGCGACGCTCGACCGCAGCGTCGGCATCAGCAGTTACACCGGCGCGGTGACCCATCATATCACGGCCGACCTCGACGCCGAACGTGCGCTGCTCGCGACCGACCTCGAATCCGCCGGCATGGTCACCGCGAAATACCAGGTCACCGGCATCGGCCCGACCTTCGATGGGCGTAATGGCGGCGGCGACCTCTATTACACCGACGGCGAAATCTGGGTGATGCGGCTGGTCGAGGCCTGCCGCAAGAACGACGGCAGCGTCGAGCAGATTCCGAGCCCTGCCGCGACCCAGTTCAAGGACCAGATCTGGCGTTCCGTGGTCGAGACCATCGACAAGGACAAATAAGGCCCGGCTGTGTCCCGCGCTTTTGGAAACGCTGGATTGCTTCCTCCGGCTCGCAATCGCGGCCGCGATGGAATATCCTCCACGCTTGACCCCTCACACGCATGATCTGCGTAGCTTTACCCAAAAGGAACAGGACGATGACCGTTCGCGCGGGCCGGGAATTTCTGGCCATCCCCGGGCCCACCACGATGCCCGATCAGGTGCTGCAGGCGATGCATCGTCCGGCGCTCGATATCTACTCCGCCGAGATGTTCGAACTGACCGAAAGCCTGCTGCGCGATCTCTCGAAACTGTTCGCCACCATGGGCAAGTCCTACATCTACATCGCCAACGGCCACGGCGCCTGGGAGGCGACGCTCTCCAACGTGCTGTCGCGCGGGGACAAGGTGCTGGTGCTGGAGAGCGGACGCTTCGCGATCGGCTGGGGCCAGGCGGCGGCCGCGATGGGCGCCGATGTCGAGGTGCTGAAGGGCGACTGGCGCCGCGCGATCCGCCCGGCGGAGGTCGAGGAGCGGCTGCGCCGCGACAAGGAACACAAGATCAAGGCGATCCTCGCCGTGCAGGTCGACACCGCGTCGGGCGCCTATAACGACATCGAGGCGATCGGCAAGGCGATCAAGGCGGCGGGCCATCCCGCGCTGTTCATGGTCGACACCGTGGCCTCGCTCGGCTGCATGCCGTTCGAGATGGACAAATGGTATGTCGACGTCGCGATGAGTGGCTCGCAGAAGGGCCTGATGACGCCGCCCGGCCTCGGCTTCGTCGCCGCCAATGATCGCGCCTGGGACGCACACAAGAAGGCCGATCTGCGCACGCCGTATTGGGACTGGACCGAGCGCGAGGGCTCCGAGCACTACCGCAAATATGCCGGCACCGCGCCGGTGCACCTGCTGTTCGCGCTGCGCGAGGCGATCAACATGCTGCACGCCGAGGGCCTGGAGAATGCCTTCGAACGGCATCGCCTGCTCGGCGAAGCGGTGCGCCGCGCCGTCGCCGTCTGGGGCGAGGGCCAGGTGCTCGGCTTCAACATCGCCGAACCCAATGAGCGCTCCAACACGGTGACGACCGTGACCGTGAAGGGCGCCGATCCCGCCGC
>DASVOL010000921.1:0-1635 GCA_036383375.1 Bradyrhizobium sp.
GACTGCCAGGAGAAGGATCCGGCGAAGTCCGAACTGTTCATCGTCGAGGGCGACTCGGCAGGCGGCAGCGCCAAGCAGGGCCGCAACCGCGAATTCCAGGCCGTGCTGCCGCTGCGCGGCAAGATCCTCAATGTCGAGCGCGTGCGCCCCGACAAGATGCTGTCGTCGGAGCAGATCGGCACGCTGATCACCGCGCTCGGCACCGGCATCAGCGACGATTTCTCGGTCGAAAAGCTGCGCTATCACAAGATCATCGTGATGACCGACGCCGACGTCGACGGCGCCCATATCCGCACGCTGCTGCTGACCTTCTTCTATCGCCAGATGCGCTCGATCATCGACGGCGGCTTCCTCTATATCGCCCAGCCGCCGCTCTATAAGGTCTCGCGCGGCAAGTCCGAGCAATATCTGAAGGACGAGCGCGCGCTCGAGGATTATCTGATCTCGACCGGGCTCGACGAATGCGTCTTCAAGCCGGCCTCCGGCGACGACCGTTCGGGCCGTGACCTGCTGTCGCTGGTCGAAGACGCCCGGACGATCCGCTCCGTGCTGCGCAACCTGCACAGCCGCTACAATCGCGCGGTGATCGAGCAGGCTGCGATCGCCGGCGTGCTGACCCCGAAAATCACCAGCGATATCGCGACCGCCAACTCCGCGGCCGATTACATCGCCAAGCGGCTGGACGCGGTTGCCGACGAAGTCGAGCGCGGCTGGGTCGGCACGTTTACGGAAGGCCAGGGCTTCCACTTCGAGCGCACCGTGCGCGGCGTCAAGGAAGTGGCCGTGATCGACGACGCGTTTCTCGGCTCGGCCGATGCGCGCAAGCTCGACGAGTATGCGACCAGACTGCAGGAGATCTACGTGCGGGCGGGCAAGCTCCGGCGCAAGGATGCCGAGCAGATCATTCACGGCCCGATCGACCTGTTCGAGGCGGTGACCGACGCTGCCCGCAAGGGCATCTCGCTGCAGCGCTACAAAGGTCTCGGCGAGATGAACCCCGAGCAGCTGTGGGAGACCACGCTGGACACCGAGGCGCGCTCGCTGCTCCAGGTGAAGGTCAAGGAGGTCGACGAGGCCGACGACATCTTCACCAAGCTGATGGGCGATGTGGTCGAACCACGCCGCGACTTCATCCAGGAAAATTCGCTCAGCGCCACCATCGACATCTAGGGACCTGCTCCCGGCGGCCATGCTTCCGACGCGATGGCGCGGCGAGAGTGACGTGTCCGTGACAAGGTGATCGGCATCGTCGCGCGGCTACCTTTCGGGTGGAAGCTGCGCCGGGAGTTGTGTTACGGTGCCGAACGGCCCTTGATTCCGTTACGGAATTTCACGCGGCCAAGTTCGAATCCAAGTCTGATGCGTTAGGGGACATTCCGCGTGCCGCCGATCCAATACATCGTCGAAGGCGGCCGCCGCCTTTCGGGCACCATCGAGCCGTCGGGCAACAAGAACTCCGCGCTGCCGATCATCGCCGCTGCCCTGCTCACCGAGCATCCGGTCACGCTGACCAACGTGCCGCGCATTCGCGACACCGAAACGCTGGTCGAGCTGTGCCGTTCGGTCGGCGCCAGCGCCGAATGGACCGAGCGCAACACGCTGCAGATCCATGCCAAGGAGATCCGCGCCGCCGAT
>DASVOL010000922.1:0-1516 GCA_036383375.1 Bradyrhizobium sp.
CCGCAGACCACGACCACCTCGCCCTTGGCGACGCTGGTGGTGCAGTCCTTCAGCACCTGGAAGGTCGGCCCGTACCATTTATTGACGTGATTGATCTCGATCATGATGGCTCAGCTTGTTGTTCAGCGAACAATGGCGATCCGCGACTGCAGGCGGCGGACGCCGAAAGACGCGACACAGGAAATGACGAAGTAGACCAGCGCGGCAAACAGGTACATTTCAACCAGGCGGCCGTCGCGCTGCGCAACCTTGCTGGCGGCGCCGAGGAAATCCGGGATCGACAGCACGTAGACCAGCGAGGTGTCCTGGAACAGCACGATGGTCTGGGTCAGCAGCACCGGCAACATGTTGCGGAACGCCTGCGGCAGCACGACGTAGCGCATCGACTGCGCGTAGGTCAGGCCGAGCGCGCTGGCCGCGGCCGGCTGGCCGCGCGAGATCGACTGGATGCCGGCGCGCATGATCTCGGAGAAATAGGCCGCCTCGAATGCGACGAAGGTGATCAGCGAGGAAGCGAAGGCGCCGACCGAGATCGGCCGCGACGCGCCGGTCAGCCACTGCCCGATGTAAGGCACCAGGAAGTAGAACCAGAAGATCACCAGCACCAGCGGCAGCGAGCGGATGAAGTCGACATATAAGCCCGCGATGCGCCCGAGCACCTTGTAGCTCGACAATCGCATCAGGGCGATCAGGGTGCCGAACACGAGGCCGCCGAATGCCGCGAGCGCCGTCAAGGTCAGCGTGAAGCGCATGCCCTCCAGGAACAGATAGGGCAGTGAGCGGCGGATGACGTCGAAATCGAGATTGCCGAGCATCGTCATTTGCCCGTGATGTAGCCGGGGATCGCGACATAGCGCTCGAGGAAGCGCATCGCGGTGACCACGACGAAATTGAGAAGAAGGTAGAGCACGGTTGCCGCGGTGAACGCCTCGAACACCTGGAACGAGAATTCCTGCATCGAACGCGCCTCGCCGGTCAGTTCGATCAGGCCGATGGTGATGGCGACCGCGCTGTTCTTGATGGTGTTGAGGAACTCGGAGGTCAGCGGTGGCAGGATGATGCGGAACGCCATCGGCAGCAGCACGTAGCGATAGGTCTGCACCGTGGTGAGGCCGAGCGCGGTCGAAGCCTGCTTCTGCCCGCGCGGCAGCGAGCCGATGCCGGCCTGCAACTGCACGGCGACACGCGCCGACATGAAGAGGCCGACGCCGACCGCGGCAGTCCAGAACGGCGCATTCGGCAATTGCTTCAGCCACAGCCCGGCGGATTTCGGCAGCAGCTCGGGCAGCACGAAGAACCACAGGAACAGCTGCACCAGGAGCGGCATGTTGCGGAAGAACTCGACCCAGCAGAAGCCGATCCACGACGCCGTTCGCGACGGCAGCGTGCGCAGCACGCCGATCACCGTGCCGGTGACCAGCGCGATGATCCAGGCGAGCACCGACACCTTGATGGTGACCACCAGTCCCGCCAGCAGCAGGTCGAGATAGGTGCCGGTCCCCATCGGGTTCGGCTC
>DASVOL010000923.1:0-6959 GCA_036383375.1 Bradyrhizobium sp.
GGCTACCTCTACATCGTCGACCGCGCCAAGGACATGATCATCACCGGCGGCTTCAACGTCTATTCGATCGAGGTCGAGAACGCGTTGCGTGCCCACGAGGCGGTGCAGGATTGCGCCGTCATCGGGCTGCCCGACGACAAATGGGGCGAGCGCATCGTCGCGGTGGTGCAGCCGCGCGCCGGCCAATCCGTCGACGCGACCGCGCTGGCTGCGTTCGTCAAGCAACAGATCGGCAGCATCAAGACGCCGAAGCAGATCGAGGTCTGGGACGATCTTCCGCGGTCCAAGGTCGGCAAGGTGCTGAAGCCGGACATCCGCGCGCGTCTGGCGGAGCGTTCGGGCCGCTAGAGCCTATCCCGTTCCGATTGAATCGGAACGGGGCTCTAGATTCTTGTTTGACGCGCTTTCTTCACGCGAACCGGTACCACTTCGCTCGAAAACGCTCTAGGCGGCGCTTGATATCGACGCTGTCGACCTGACGCTGTTGCCGCACCGGGTTTTAAACGCTCGCTATTCGCCGGCCTTGAGCGTAGAGTCGCGTCATCACCGCCTATCCACGGCATCCACCGGTGACTGAGGGTAACGTAGGGCTCCCGCCAACAGATGAGGAGCATACGTGTCTGGATTTCGTCTGGCCGATTGGATCGTGCCGCCGGTGATCGTTCCCCTGTTTCTTCTGCTCCTGGTGGCCGCTGCCGCCGTCCTGCATGGATAAGGCGCCGCAACCATGAATTTTGTGGCGCCGGCGTTTGACGACGCCAGACCGGCGCTTGATGTGGCCGGCAACGCGCAAGCGCGCAGCCGGCGCACAACCCAAATCATGAAATGCCCAGTGTGATGATCGCCCGGAAAGGCTCCTGTATGAAAACGCTTCTATTCGCCGCGGTTGCGGCCGGCCTGCTTGCACAAGGCGCGTTCGCCGCCGAACCGGCCTGCAACAAGATCGAAGGCACGGTCGGTCGTCTCGCCTGCTACGATGCCGCGTCCCCTCCGACGATCAAGAAGCCTCCGCCCATCGACAGCAACGCGCCGCGATCCGAATACAAGGACCCGTTGATCGCGGAAGAGGCCCGCGTTGCGGCGAAGCTGAAAAACATCTGTCGCGGTTGTTGAGATTTGCGACGAGATACGCGCGTGGCCGGCGACGCGCGCAGCGCGTCGTCCTTGGCGTCACCGCGTCCGGTGGCCGGCGGAAGGAGCCTTGATGGCAAGCGAAACAACTTACGTCGTGCAGACGTTCAACGCCGGCAAGGGCGGGCATCTCAAACCGGACCCTCCGATCGTCTGCAAGACGGCAAATGGCGCACTGCGAACGGCAGAGCGTCTGGCGTTGAGCAAGCTCGCCGTCGTTGCATTCTCGTCCACCGGCGATCCCGAAATGGGTGACTATGATGATGAGCCGATGGTCTTCTTTCGAAAGGGTGAGCTTCCGGCCAGCTTCGGCTGAGTCCCCGGTTGCGAATCGGCAGGTACGTACGGGAGGATCCGGATGAGCGAGCGACTTGAAACGCTGAAGAAGGCCCGTGATCGCATGATGGAGGAGAGGGACGCGCATGCGAAAGTGCTGGCCGCTCCGTTCGATCGTGACAAGGCCGAGCGGGCCCGCAGCAAGTTCGTCGAGGTTCAGTCGTTGGTCGAAGCCCTCGACCGCGCCATCAGCGCCGAGAATTCCGTTTCAGCAAGGGACTGAAGCGGCGCGCGACGGGTCTGAACGTGTATTGACAACCGGCCGTGGCGCCAGAAAAATCCGGGGGTCATCGTTCTGCATCCGACCCTTGGGGATACCGATGTCCCTCGACTTTCGTTTCCATCGCGCTCCCGTCGACGTTCTCGCTTACGAACTTGCCGAGGAGAAGGCCTCCGCGCTCGGACGCATGGGCCGCGCGCTGGAGCAGGCGCTCGCCAGGCTGCGCGAGTTCGATGCCGCTCATCCGCGCGCGGAAGCACCGGCATCCGCCCAACAGGCGCGGCGCATCCTGGTGCGGGAAGCCGGCCATGCGCTCTGGATGTTCGTGGTGCAGCGGGAAGCTTGCGGCATGCGCGACAGCCGCGCGATCATGCGCACCTACAACGTGCCCGGCGAGGTGCAGCACTGCATGGGCCCGATGCTCGCCACATCGACCGCATCGCCATAAAGGCGCGCGCCGCCATCGCGCTGCAGCAGTGCTCGACGAGCATTCCCACAGACCAAGGTCGAATTTACCCCGCGGACCGAAGGACTAGATTTCGGATTGCAAGACCGTGTCATGAGGGGATGTCGTACTCCCGCGATGGCGATCGGTTAGGCCGCGCGCAATCCAGGACCGGCTTCCTTAAGGCCTGCATGGGCACGCCCCGCGCATTTGCGGCCCTGCCCCAACCAAACAAATAACCGGGCATCGATACCGCCTTCCACTGCCGTGGACGGCGGATGAAACGCATTACAGATGGCCCGAACAATGTCGGGCCAGGGAGATGTACAATGACGACATTGGACATTGCAGTCGCCCCGCTCCCGGAAGCCGAGCACCAAGCGCAATTGCGGCGCGCATTGATTGCCAGCACGGTAGGCACCACCATCGAATGGTACGACTTTCTGCTTTACAGCACCGTGACGGGCCTCGTCTTCGGCAAGCTGTTCTTTCCCAAGTCCGATCCCCTGGTCGGCGTGCTGGAGGCCTTCGCCATCTACACGGTGGGCTTCATCGCGCGGCCGATCGGTGCAGCGATCTTCGGCCACTTCGGCGATCGCATCGGCCGCAAGGCGACGCTGATCGCGACGCTGCTGCTGACCGGGCTCGCCACCGCGGCGGTCGGCCTCGTCCCCACCTACGACCAGATCGGCATCTGGGGTGCCGTCATCCTGACCGTCATCCGTTTCATCCAGGGTATCGGCGTCGGTGGCGAGTGGGGTGGTTCGGTGCTGCTCTCGATGGAATGGGCGCGCACCAACCAGCATCGCGGCTTCATCACCTCGTGGCCGCAGCTCGGCGGTCCCGCCGGGTTGCTGCTGGCAAATGTCGCGGTGCTGGTGTTCAGCCGAATCTCCGGCGACCAGTTCCTGGTCTGGGGCTGGCGCATTCCGTTCCTGCTCAGCCTCGTGATGATCGCGATCGGGCTCTACATCCGGCTCGGCATCATGGAGACGCCGACGTTCCGGCGGATCGTGGCCGAGAACCGTGTCGCGCGCGTTCCGGTGATCGAGGTGATCAAGCGTCAGCCGCGATCGATCATTCTCGCAGCGCTGGCGCGGATGGCCGAACAGGCGCCGGCCTACATCTATCTCGCCTTCGTGTTCGCCTACGGCACCCAGGTCATCCATCAAGACCGCGACTTCCTGCTGATCTGCCTGATCTGCGCCGGTCTCGTCTCGCTCGTCACCATCCCGCTGGCCGGGCACCTGTCGGATCGCATCGGGCGCAAGCGGATGTATCTGATCGGCGCGGTGCTGACCGGGCTGTTCGGCTTCGCCTATTTCGGCATGCTGAATACGGCGGCGCCGGCGCTGATCTTCATCGCCATCGTGCTGTCATTCGTGCCGCATGACCTGATGTATGGTCCGCAGGCGGCGCTGATCGCCGAATGCTTCACGCCGCGGCTGCGCTACAGCGGCTGTTCGATCGGCTACCAGCTCTCCTCGGTCATCTCAGGCGGACCGGCACCGTTGATCGCCACCGCGCTGCTGGCCGCGACCGGCTCCGGTTACGTAATCGCGCTCTACATTCTGTTCTGCGCGGTGGTCAGCATTGTCGCGACCGCGATGATGCCCGACTACACCAACAAGGACATTTCGGAGGAGCACGACAGGCCCTGATCGAATGATCCGGGCGATGTCGTCATAAAAAATGCGCGGGCCGCCTCGATCGGTGTCGAGGCGAGCCCGCGCATTGAACTCGCGGATGCTGGATGAGCCGTGCGTCAGTGGACGCTGACGGCCTGCAACTCGTTGCTCCAGGCGTTCGCGATCGCGGCTTCGCGGCTGTCGGTCAGCATGATCGGCGTGCCGTCGGCGGCATGCAGTGCGAACAGCTTGAGGCCCGGCGCGATCTTCGGCGCCTGCGGAAAGAGATCCGGCACGTCCTCGGAACGGACCTGCTTCACATAGGCGATATGGCCTTCGCCCAGATGGGCCAGCGCTTCCGGCGTGACGCTTTCGGACTGGTAGATGATATTGGCTTCACTCATGGTCTCGACTCCTCAGTCAGATAAGCGGTCGAGTCCGCTCGTTGTTTCTATTATTCGTGTTCATTGATAGCGATTGTCTTAACGACCCGTTCAGGTTCTGGCCTGGCCAGGTCGATCGACAACAACCCGTTCTTCAGATCCGCGCCCAGCACCTGCATCCCCTCCGCCAGCACGAAGGTGCGCTGGAAGTGGCGCGCGGCGATGCCGCGATGGATGTATTGCCGAGCCTTGTCGTCCTGCTGGCGGCCGCGGATGACGAGCTGATTTTCCTCAATAGTTACATCGAGTTGGTCGCGGGTGAAGCCCGCCACCGCCAACGTGATGCGCAGCCTTTCGGGCTGCCCGTTGGTACGGTCGCACCGCTCGATATTGTACGGAGGATAGCCGTCAGCGCCCTTCACGACGCGGTCGAGCGCACGCTCGATCTCGTCGAATCCCAGAAGGAACGGACTGGACAACGATGGAACACGAGACATTACAAAGTCCTCTCGAAGCGACTTTGAGGGGCCCTTGCGGCACCCCATGCAACCGGCGGGCCGCTTGCCCTTCGGTCATAAGCCAATATGGGAGCGATCTGGATAGCGTTCAAGCGCCTCTGAAACCAGCGTAAATGCCGCCTGGAGCATGTCGGCTCTGATCAAATCAGGACCGATATGCTCCACTATCTGTTTTCGGCGCGTTTTCTTCACGGGAACCGGTGTCCATTTCGCTCGAAAGCGCGCCAGCATGGCCCCCAATCGTTCCTGATCGGTTACGGGCCGACGCGCTTGCGGCCGTCAGCGGTAAAGAGATGCAGTTTGTCGCGCGGCGCGACCGCCCGGATCTGCTCGCCGATCGCAGGCCCGGTGGCGCCGGGAACCCGGACGATCACCTCGCCCGGTGGCAGCTCGCCCGGATTGGCGGCGATAGCCCGTTCCTCGCGCTGGCGGCTGCCGTAGACGAAGGTCTCGGCGCCGACATGCTCGATCGCCTCGACCGTCAGGCCGAGCGCGACGCCGCCGGAGACGGTCTCACTGGTGATCACGAAATCCTCCGGCCGGATGCCGACGATGCCGGCGCCATCGGCGCCCGCGATCTGGGAGGTCAGCTCGTCCGAACGCAGCGGCATCAGGTTCATCGGCGGGGCGCCGATGAAGGAGGCGACGAAGGTGGTCGCCGGCTTCTGATAAATCTCCAGCGGATTGCCGATCTGCTCGACTTGGCCGCCATTCATGACGACGAGGATGTCGGCCAGCGTCATCGCCTCGAGCTGGTCGTGGGTGACATAGATCGAGGTGGTGTTGAGCCGGCGCTGCAGCTTGCGGATCTCGACCCGCATCGCGATGCGCAGCTTGGCGTCGAGGTTCGACAGCGGCTCGTCGAACAGAAAGACTTTCGGCTGGCGCACGATGGCACGGCCCATCGCGACGCGCTGGCGCTGGCCGCCGGAAAGCTGGCGCGGCTTGCGCTCCAGCATCGGCGAGAGCTCGAGGACGCGCGCGGCTTCCTCGACGCGGGTCTTGATCTCGGCTTCGGCCATGCCGCGGTTGCGCAGGCCATAGGCCATGTTGTTGTAGACGCTCATATGCGGATAGAGCGCATAGTTCTGGAACACCATCGCGATGTCGCGATCGGCAGGCTCGATCTGGTTGACGACGCGGCCGCCGATGTCGATCTCGCCGCCGGTGATGGTCTCGAGCCCCGCGACCATGCGCAGTAGCGTGGACTTGCCGCAGCCGCTTGGCCCGACCAGGACGCAGAACTGGCCGTCGCCGACGTCGACATCGACGCCCTTGATGGCCTCGAAGCCCCCGGGATAGGTCTTGCGGACGCTGCGCAGCGTGACGTTAGCCATTACTTTTCCGTCTCCACCAATCCGCGCACGAACAGTTTCTGCATCACGACGACGACGAACACCGGCGGCAGCATCGCGAGCAGCGCGGTCGCCATCACCACGGGCCATTCGGTCAACGCATCGGTCGTGGTGATCATCTTGCGGATGCCGACCTGGATGGTCTGCATGTCGTCGCGCGTGGTGATCAAAAGCGGCCAGAGATACTGATTCCAGCCGAGGATGAACAAAATCACGAACAGCGCGGCCATGTTGGTGCGCGACAGCGGCAGCAGCGTATCCCAGAAGAAGCGGAACGGGCCCGCGCCGTCGATGCGCGAGGCCTCCAGCAATTCATCCGGCACGGTCATGAAGAACTGCCGGAACAGCAGCGTCGCGGTGGCCGAGGCGATCAGCGGCAGCGACAGGCCGGCATAGCTGTCGAGCAGATGCAGATCGGCGACGATCTTGTAGGTCGGATAGATGCGCACCTCGACCGGCAGCATCAAGGTGATGAAGATTGTCCAGAAGATCGCCATCCGGAACGGAAACCGGAAGTAGACGATCGCATAGGCCGAGATGATCGAGATCGCGATTTTGCCGACCGCGATCAAGAGCGCCATGATCAGCGAGTTCAGCATCATGTTGAGCACCGGCTCGCGGGTCGAGCCGCTCGTGCCGACAAACAGCGTCTGGTAGTAGGTCTCGAAGAAATGGCCGCCGGGCAACAGCGACATCTGGCCGTTGGCGATGACGGCGTTGTCTTGGGTCGAGGCGACGATCGCCAGATAGACCGGGAAGGCGACGATCGCGATCCCGATCCACAGGATGACGTGAGCCAGATAGCGCTGGAAGCCCTCCTCCTCGACCATCAGTAGGTCACCTTGCGTTCGACGAAACGGAACTGGATGCCCGTCAATACGATGACGATGACCATCAGGATGACCGACTGTGCCGCCGAGGAGCCGAGATTGCCGCCGAGCAG
>DASVOL010000924.1:0-1951 GCA_036383375.1 Bradyrhizobium sp.
AGGGCGCGCGTGCCGCGATGGAACTGTACTTCCAGCATCGCGGCAAGCGGCCGGTCGCCGCCGTGATCTTCACCCACACCCACACCGACCATTGGGGCGGCGCACGCGGCGTGCTCGACGACGCCATGCTGGCGGCGGGCGTGCCGATCATCGCGCCGAACTTCTTCATGGAGCATGCGGTCTCCGAGAACATCATCGCGGGACCGGCGATGCTGCGCCGCGCGCAATACCAATTCGGGCCGTTTCTCGCCAAGGGCGTGCGCGGCCAGGTCGATTGCGGTCTCGGCAAGACCATGGCGGCGGGCGGCGTGGCGCTGTTGCGGCCGACCGACCTGATCATCGCGACCGGCGACAAGCGCGTGATCGATGGCGTCGAGTTCGAATTCCAGATGGCGCCGAACAGCGAAGCGCCGGCGGAGATGCATTTCTTCATTCCGCGCTACAAGCTGCTGAACCTCGCGGAGAACTGCACGCACAACTTCCACAACCTGCTGCCGTTCCGCGGCGCCGATGTGCGCGACGCGCTGGCCTGGTCGAAATATCTCGGCGAAGCGCTGCAGATGTGGGGCGGCAAGGCGGATGCGATGTGCGGCCAGCATCATTGGCCGGTGTGGGGCAAAGAGCGGATCGACACCATGATCCGCCAGCAGCGCGACCTCTACAAATTCGCGCACGACCAGACCATCCGGCTGATGAACCACGGCCTCAACGCGGCCGAGATTGCCGAGACGATCCGGTTGCCGCAGAGCCTGGAGGGCGCCTGGCACGGCCGCGGCTATTACGGTCACATCAGGCACAATGTGAAGGCGATCTACCAGAAGTATCTCGGCTGGTACGACGCCAATCCGGTCAATCTCGATGCCTTGCCGCCGGTCGATGCCGGCAAGAAGTATGTCGAATATATGGGCGGCGCCGATGCGATTTTGAAACGCGCCGCGGCGGATTTTGCCAAGGGCGAATTCCGCTTCGTGGCGCAGGCCGTCAGCCATCTCGTGTTCGCCGAGCCCGACAACCAGGCGGGCCGCGCGTTGCTGGCCGACACGTTCGAGCAGCTCGGCTACGCCGCGGAGAGCTCGACCTGGCGCAACGCCTATCTGTTCGGTGCCCAGGAGCTGCGGCAGGGCATGCCGAAGACGCCGCCGCGCTCGCCGATGCCGCGCGAGACGCTGGCTGCGCTACGTACCGAGCAGCTCTGGGACGTGCTCGGCATCCGCCTCAACGGCCCCAAGGCCGAAGGCAAGCGCATCGTGCTGAATTGGAATTTTACCGACACGGGCGAGAGCTTCGTGCTCAATCTCGAGAATTCGGCGCTGACCTACGTCAAGGGGGCGCAGGCGAGCGACGCGCACGCCAGCTTCACGCTGGCGCGCAGCGTGCTCGACGAGGTGATCGCCAAGCTGACCACGTTCCCGGAAGCCGTCGGCGCCGGCAAGGTCAAGGTATCTGGCGAGCCGCTGCGGCTCGGTGAACTGATGATGCTGATGGACGAATTCCCGCGGATGTTCGAGATCGTCGAGCCGAAGCTGACGGTGGTGACGTAGTAAGTTTCGTACCGTCATTCGCCGGATCGAGCAACTCAGCCACCGTCACCCTGAGGAGCGCGTAGCGCGTCTCGAAGGGTGACGGCCCGGCTGGTGGCCGATTCATCCTTCGAGACGCCGCTACGCGGCTCCTCAGCGACTGTGTTCTTCGTCAAGCGGGTTGCCATGGTTTTTGGTCCCTGAGCATGGCGTTGAGGGTGGACTTTGCGTGCAACGGCGATGAGGGCGACCATCTTGGGCTTTCCAGCGGTCACCAGGCGCCGGTAGAAAGCTGCGGATGGTATCGGCTGGCCGACAGGGCGGCCATGTAGAGCCCGGCGCGCAGCTTGGCTCTTCCGCCACCGATCATGCTCTTGCCCTTCCAGCGGCCCGACTGGCGGGTGAAGGGAGCAAGACCGGCAAGGCTCGCG
>DASVOL010000925.1:0-4870 GCA_036383375.1 Bradyrhizobium sp.
CACGCTGCATCGCTTTCGCGCCCAGACCACGATCCTTGCCACGGGTGGTTACGGGCGCATCTATTATTCATGCACCGGCGCCCATACGCAGACCGGAGACGGCAGCGGGATGGCGCTGCGCGCGGGGCTGCCGCTACAGGACATGGAATTCGTCCAGTTCCATCCCACGGGCATCTACGGCGCCGGCTGCCTTGTCACGGAAGGCGCGCGCGGCGAGGGTGGCTATCTCGTCAACTCCGAAGGCGAGCGCTTCATGGAGCGCTATGCGCCGTCCGCCAAGGATCTCGCCTCGCGCGACGTGGTGTCGCGCGCCATGACGGTCGAAATCCGCGAAGGCCGCGGCGTTGGCAAGAAGAAGGACCACATCTTCCTGCATCTCGACCATCTCGATCCGAAGATATTGCACGAGCGACTGCCTGGCATTTCGGAATCCGCCCGCATCTTCGCCAATGTCGACGTCACCCGCGAGCCGATCCCGATCGTGCCGACCGTGCACTACAACATGGGCGGCATCGCCACGAACTATCACGCCGAGGTGCTGACCAAGCGCAACGGCGACGACAATTCGGTGGTGCCGGGCCTGATGGCGATCGGCGAAGCCGCCTGCGTTTCGGTGCATGGCGCCAACCGCCTCGGCTCCAACTCGCTGATCGACCTCGTGGTGTTCGGCCGCGCCGCCGCGCTGCGCCTTGCCGACAAGCTGACGGCGAACGCCAAGCAGCCGGAGCTGCCGAAGGATTCGGCCGACCTCGCGCTCGGCCGGCTCGATCACTTCCGCCACGCCTCCGGCGGCACGCCGACCGCGAAGCTGCGCGACAGCATGCAGCATGTGATGCAGAACAATTGCGCGGTGTTCCGCACCGGCGACGTGCTGCATGAAGGCCAGAACCTGATCCACAAGGTCTATGGCGGCGTCGGCGACATCTCGGTGTCGGACCGCTCGCTGGTGTGGAATTCCGACCTGGTCGAGACGCTGGAATTCGACAATCTGATCGTGCAGGCGATCGTGACGATGGATTCGGCGGCGAACCGCACCGAAAGCCGCGGCGCGCATGCGCGCGAAGACTTCTCGGCCCGCGACGACAAGAACTGGATGAAGCACACGCTGACCTGGATCGATCCGGCCGGCAAGACCACGATCGATTATCGTCCGGTCCACGACTACACGATGACCAATGATGTGCAGTACATCCCGCCGAAGGCGCGGGTCTACTGAGAACGAAGGCGAGCAAGCAATGGTTGAATTCGCACTTCCGAAGAATTCGAAGATTTCCGGCGGCAAGACCTGGCCGAAGCCGGCCGGGGCCACCGAGACGCGCGAATTCCGGGTGTATCGCTGGAACCCGGACGACGGCAAGAATCCGAGCGTCGACACTTATTACGTCGACACCCATGATTGCGGTCCGATGGTGCTGGACGGCCTGATCTGGATCAAGAACCACATCGATCCGTCGCTGACCTTCCGCCGCTCCTGCCGCGAAGGCGTCTGCGGCTCCTGCGCGATGAACATCGACGGCCAGAACACCTTGGCCTGCACCAAGTCGATGCACGACGTCGGCGCCGGCGGCGCGGTGAAGGTCAATCCGCTGCCGCATCAGCCGGTCGTGAAGGATCTCGTCCCCGACCTCACCAATTTCTACGCCCAATATGCCTCGATCGAGCCGTGGCTGAAGACCACGACACCGACGCCGCAGAAGGAGTGGAGGCAGAGCCACGAGGACCGCGAGAAGCTCGACGGTCTCTACGAGTGCATCCTGTGCGCCTGCTGCTCGACCTCGTGCCCGAGCTACTGGTGGAACAGCGAGCGCTTCCTCGGCCCCGCCGCGCTGCTGCAGGCGACGCGCTGGGTCACCGATTCCCGCGATGAAGCGACCGGCGAGCGGCTCGACAATCTCGAGGATCCGTTCCGCCTCTATCGCTGCCACACGATCATGAACTGCGCCAAGGCGTGCCCGAAGGGTCTCAACCCCTCGGAAGCGATCGCCGAGCTCAAGTTCAAGATGGTCGAACGCCAGATCTGATCCGACACAGCCGCGGCTGGCGCTATGACAAGCGGCCAGCCGCAGCAGGCCGGATCAGGATATCGGCGCCGACCGCATCGACCGCGGATCGATCGAGGTCGAGCACGACATCGACGATGCTGTGATCCTCCGGATCCATCGTGACGGTGAAGCCGAGATCGCGGCACATCCCGATCATCGTGGTGTTCTCGGTCAGCACCTGGCCGGACAGCCGCTGCAATCCCTCCGATCGCGCATAGTGGATCAGGAGCTGCATCAGCGCCCAGCCGAGCCCTTTGCCCTTGAGATCGGACTGCAGCAGGATCGCATATTCGGCATTCTGGTACAGCGAGTCCGAATGCAGCCGGACCGCGCCCATCATCTCGCCGGTCGCCGGATCGAGCGCCACGAACGCCATCGCGCGCGCATAGTCGAGCTGGGTGAGGCGCGCAATGAAGGCGTGCGAGAATTCCTTCATCGCGTGGAAGAAGCGCAGCCTGAGGTCTTCGGCGGTGACGCGCTTGAAGAACGCGGCGACCATCGGCTCGTCCTCCGGCCGCATCGGGCGCACCGTGACGTGCGAGCCGTCGCGTAGCGCCAGCTCGCCCTCCCATTGCGACGGATAGGGCCTCACCGCCAATCTGGTTTGACCAGCGAACAGCCGCGCCGGCTTGCGGATCGCCACCCGCGCATCGAGTGCGAGCACGCCGGCCTCGTCCGCCAGCATCGGATTGATATCGAGCGCAGCGACCTCCGGAATGTCGGCCGCCATCTGCGCCAGCTTGACCAAAGTGAGCGGCACCAATTCGGCCGGGACGGCCGGCACATCGCCATAGCCGCCGAGTAGCCGCGAGACGCGCGTCCGCCCGACCAATTCATGGGCGAGATTCATGTCGAGCGGCGGCAGCGCCACCGCCTTGTCGTTGATCACCTCGACCGCAGGGCCGCCGCGGCCGAACACGATCACCGGGCCGAAGGTCGGATCGTCGGCGATGCCGAGGATCAGTTCGCGCGCCGCGCGGCGCACGATCATCGGCTGGATCGTCACGCCGTGCAGCGTCGCATCCGGCCGCGCGTTTCGGGCGCGTTCCATGACCGTCCTGGCGGCCTCAATGACGCTGTCCTTGGTGCGCAGGTCGAGGATGACGCCGCCGACATCGGACGCGTGCCTGATGTCGCGCGAGAACACCTTGACCACGATCGCGTGCCCCTCGGCGAGGAACGGCGCCGCCTTATCGGCGGCGTCCTCCGCGCTGTCGGCGACGACCGTCGTCACGATCGGAATGCGATAGGCCTCGAACAGGGCGACGATCTCGGCCGGATCGAGCCAGGCGCGCCCTTCGGACAACGCCTTCACGACCACATGCCGCGCCGCGGCCGTCTCCGGCGTGAACACCGATGCGACGCCCGGCGGGGTCGCGGCGAGCGCCGTGGAGGCCTCGCGATAGCGCACCAGATACATGAAGGCGCGGACTGCGTCGTCCTCGGTCGGGAAGTGCGGGATTCGTGCCGCCTCGAAGATCGCGCCGGTACGCTCGTCGGCGCCGACCCACGCCGCAAGCACCAGAGCCGCCACCGCGCTCCGCTTGGTCCTGCGCTCGCGCACGCATTGCGCCACCGCCTCGGCAATGCCCTCGGCCGGGGCCACGGCGGTTTCGACATTCGCGACCAGCACCGCGTCGTTGTTGGCGTCGTCGAGCAGTGCGTTGAGCGCCACCACGTAGCGCGCGGCATCGGCATCGCCTGCGATGTCGACCGGATTGGCGCACGACCAGCCCTGCGGCAGCAACTCGTCGAGCCGCGCGATGGTCTGCGGCATCAGCGTCGCAGGAACGCCGCCGAGTTCGGCCAGCCGATCGGTCGCGAGGATGCCGAGCCCGCCGCCATTGGTCAGGATCGCGAGCCGGTTGCCGCGCGGCACGAAACCGCGGCCGAGCAGCTCGGCGCAATCGAACAGCTGGCGAAGGTCGTAGACGCGCAGCATGCCGGCGCGGCGGAACACGGCGTCATAGACCGCATCGGAGCCGGCCAGCGCGCCGGTGTGGGTCGCGGCGGCCCTTGCCCCCTCCGCCATCCGTCCCGACTTGACGATGATGACCGGCTTCATGCGCGCCGCGGCGCGTGCCGCCGACATGAACTTGCGCGCGTCCTTGACCGCTTCGAGGTAGATCAGGATCGCGCTGGTATGATCGTCGAGCGCGAAATAATCCAGGAGGTCGGCGACGTCGACATCGAGCTGGTCGCCGATCGAGGCGATGCCGGAGAAGCCGAGCCGCCGCTCCGCCGCCCACTCGATCATCGCCGAGGCGACCGCGCCGGACTGCGAGATCAGCGCGACATGGCCATCCGACGGCTGATGCGAGGCGAAGCTCGCATTGAGCTTCGCACGCGGCACCATGATGCCGAGGCAATTCGGCCCGACCAGGCGCATGCCGTGCCGCCGCGCCGTCTGCTCCACGATCTCGGCGAGCGAGCCTGCGCCATGGCCGAGACCAGCCGACAGGATCGCGGCACCGGCAACACCGGCGAGCCCTGCCTCCGCCACGATCTCCGGGATCGCCGCCGGCGGTGCGCTGATGACGACGAGGTCCGGAACGAACGGAAGCGATTTCAGATCGGCAACGGTAGGCTCGCCGTCAACATCCGCGTAGTTGCGGTTGACGACGCCCAGCCTGCCGGCGAAGCCGTTCGCCTTGAGGTTTCGCAGCACCGCCGCGCCGAGCGACGACGGCCGCGGGCTACCGCCGACCACCGCGATGCTTCGAGGCGAAAATACCCGCTCCAGGCCGAACGTCGACATTGCGTGGTCTCGCAGGGAACCCGTGGATGCGCGGGAGGCGCCCCGAGCGAACTCTACTTCGTCGCCCGCC
>DASVOL010000926.1:0-21628 GCA_036383375.1 Bradyrhizobium sp.
CGCAGGCCGGTCATGCGGTCGGTCGAATGCTCCACGATGGCGTAACCGGCCAGGCGTCCGGCCCGGCGGCAGCACAATACGGCGGCCCGCGACGAACCGCCGGGGATGGTGAAGTGCCAGCGTAGCGAAGCGGCGCCGCGGTCCGCCATCAGCCGCGGCGCCTCGGCGAGCTTGCGCCGCCATAGGTCCTCGAACTCGTCGCCGATGTTGTTGACGTCGATCTCTGCGACGTCGAATTCGCCGCGCTGTCCCCCGGGAGATCGTCCGGGCCCGCGGCGCAGCCCCATGTCGGCGCGCAGCGCCGTTGCGCCGAGCGCGCTCGCGATCGCGGCCGTTCCGCCCGAAAGGCGCAACTTCGACGCCAGTGTCTGCGCGAACCGAGGCGGGTCCAGCACCCAGAACAGCACCTTGGCATAGTCGGGTTGCGCCAGCGTCCGTCCGTGCAGGGCCTTGGCCAGCTTGACCGCGGATTCGATCGCGAACGTCACGATGGCGAGATCGATGCCGGGCTGACGGAAGAACGCGGTCAGAAGTCCGATGCCACGCGCGCGGTAGGCCGGATCGATGGCCAACCCCGTGCCGACCGCGCCAATCAGCGTGCGTTCGCCGAGCCGGTAGAGCAGCGGCACGCTGCCCTGGTATCCGACGATGCCCGCCTCGGTCTCAAGCACCCAGCCCATGCCGTGCTGCGACCCGGTCGCGGCCAGCACCGGGTTCTGCCGCCACAGCCGGTGCCAATTCTCCAGGTTGTCCCTCGGCAGGCCGGAGCGCTCCTTCAGATCCGCGACGGCCTCGAAGTCCGAGAACCGCACCTCCCGCTGCTTCGCCGGTGAGAGCGGCCTGGCAAGCATGTCCGGATCGACGCGACCGGCCACCGGCTCCGGCTGCGCCCTCAGCAACGGAAGCAGGACGTCGGCGGTGAAGGTCTTGCCGTATGTCATGACGGATGCGGCCTCAGCTGCTCCGACACGAACTGGCACAGCGGCCCGATCAGCGTCATCCGTTCTGGATCGAGGTTCTCGAAATCGATCTCCCTGTCGAAGTGTTCGCCCGCGGCCATCATCATCTCGACGAAGGCGAGCGAATCGAGCGCGCCCGATAGCAGCAGGTCGTAGTCGTCGGGGAGATCCCGCAGCGGACGCTGTCCGCGGTCGTGGAGCTTCTGGTTGAGAAAGGCTCCGAAGAAGGCGCGGACGTCATCCGTGGTCGGACCGCTCATTGGCTGTCTCCCAAAACCGCTGGCATGGCCTTGCGGTCGTATTTTCCGTTGGCGTTGCGGGGCAGCCGGCTGCGGATGTGCCAGCGCCTCGGGATCATGTAGTCCGGCAGCCGGGCGGCGACCGCAGCCCGAAGACGGTCGAGATCAACCGGCTCGCCTTCAATGAGCACTTCGATGCCGCCATAGCCGCTCGACGTGATGGGCCAGCCGATCGCGACGACGCCGTCGACGCCCGAGGCCTCGCGCACCACCGCCTCGACCTCGCCGAGCTCCACCCTGTGGCCGAGGATCTTGACCTGGGAGTCCATGCGGCCGAGATGGGTCAGGGGAGCATCGCCGGCGGGCCGGCGCACGCGGTCGCCGGTGCGGTAGAACACATCCTTCCGTCCGGGTGGGACGACGAAGGCTGCGGCGGTCTTCTCGGGATCCTTCCAGTAGCCGAGCGACATCTGCGGACCGCTCATCAGCAGTTCGCCGTCCGCGCCCGGTCCGACCTCATTCAGCTGCTCGTCGACGACGAGCACGTCCATTCCGGGGAACGGCGCGCCGATCGGCACGATGCCCATCTCGACTTCGGCCGGCGTCCGCTTCGGATCCCAGCGGTAGCCGGTGCACGCGATCGTCAGTTCGGTCGGTCCGTAGACATTCTCGACGACGCTGTTCGGCGCAGCCGTCGCCCAGGCCTCGACGCTGGCGACGGGCAGCGGCTCGCCGCAGAACAGGCTCAGCCTGAGCGAGGGAAACCCTCCCGGCTTCAGCAGCCCGGACTGCTTCATCAGCGCGACCATCGAGGGCACCGAGAACCAGACCGTCAATCCCTGCTCGCGGATGAACCGCCCCGGATTGAGCAGCGTCTTCTGCGAGGGGCAGCACACGCAGGCGCCGCGTTCCCACGCCACGAACATGTCGGAAGCCGACAGGTCGAACGTCATGTCGAACGTCTGCGAGACGACGTCGAGCTCCGTGATGGCGAAGCGCTCCGCGACATGATCGACATAGGTTGTGACGTTGCGGTGCGCGACCATCACCCCTTTCGGCACCCCGGTGCTGCCGGAGGTGAACAGCAGATAGGCGATTGCGTTCGCGCGCGCGTCCGGCTCGCGCCAGTCGGCGTATCCTTCGAGATCGGCAGCTCCGATGATGGTGTGCCGCGGCCATCGTTCGCGATAGGGGCGCGGGTCCTCGAGACCGGGTGCGATCACGAGCAGCGGTTCGTCCACGCCCGCCATGAGCGCGTCCATCTGCGGCAAGGATTCCGCGTCGACGATGATCGATCGGCATTCCGAACGGACGAGCATCGACCTCGTCCGCTCGACCGGGAAGGTGCGGTTCAACGGCACGTAGCCGTTCCCGGCCAGAAGCGATCCGAGCACGCCGGCGAACGCCGTCGTGCTGCGATGCGCGAATACGGCGGTCAGAGGCGTCGACGTTCCTTCGCGATGCGCCTGGATGCAGGCTGCGATGCGAACAGCGATCTCGCGCAGCTGTCGATATGACAGCGACGTGCCCTGCGCGACGACGGCCGGCCGGTCGGGAAACAGTTTCGCCGAGCGCAGGAAGCCCGTCCACAATCCCCGTCGTGATCCGTCCTCGCGCAACTCCATCGAGCAATTGCCTAGCCTAGCCTTCGAGGCCCTGACGGGCCGGATCGCGAAGTGCTGATGACTTCAGACGCCGGGCCTTCGTCAGCGCCTGTCCGAAGACCTCGCCCGTATGGACCAGCTCCTCGCGGGTGGGTGGAATGTCCAGGATGAACGTCCCGTAGCCGGCTGCGGCGTAGCGTGCGAGTTCGTCGGAGACGACCCCGTAGTCGCCGACCAAATACGGACAGAAGGTCTTGTAGTTTTCGAACGGCACCAGCCAATAGGGCGTGTCCTGGGCGGCCGTCTCGGCCGCGAGATCGGACATCTGCTTGTGCCAGGCCGAGTCCGAGACCTTCATGGCCAGCTTGTGCGCCAGTTGCCCTTTCTTGTCGGTCGGGAAGCGCTCGTGCGCGACCCGCCAGGCCTCCTCGGCGGTCGCGCGGGCGATGATGCCGACGCGCACGCCCGAGCCGACGCAGTCGGCGTCGGCCTGGCCGTACTCTGCGGCCGGCTTGGGATACTTCACCGGCGTCGCGTCCAGCGCCTTGGCGGCCGCGAGCCCGGCTTCCGAGGAGCCCGACACGAATATGCCGGGCAGCAACTCCCGCGGCAGCGCTGGCGTCATCCTCAGATTGCGGATGGCATGGAATTCGCCTTCGAGCGTCACCGGCTCGGCGTTCTCCAGCAGCAGCTTGATGATCCCGGTGTATTCGACGAGTCTCGCGTACCGCTTGTCGTGCGCCGTCGCATCGCCGAGTGCCGCAAGCTCGGTCGTGTAGCCGCCCGCGACCATGTTCAGATAGAGCCGGCGTCCGTACATATGCGCGAACGAACTCACCATCTTGGCGACGCTGTACGGGTGCATGTAGACCGGCTGCACCGCCACCAGCGGACAGAGCTCTCTGGTGCTCTGAAGGATGACCTGCGAGACGAGCCAGGGATCGACCAGGGAATTCTCCGTGTAGACCAGGATCCCCTTGCATCCCGCCTCTTCGCTCCAGCGGGCGACGGCCTGCACCCGTTCGACATAATCCGCCGCCGGCACAGCGCTGGATTGCGGGCAGGTGCTGAAGACTTCGAACCGAACATCGGACAGCGCATCCATCGTCCACCTCCATGCGAAAGGCGTCCGAACGCCGTGATTTGGCGGAAAGCCCTGTCACGGTAGCATAGGCGTTCGGGAGGTCCCCGACGCAAAGGTGGTACTCCGTCAAGCGATGGGAACGGATGTCCGATCGACTATTCCGGGGCGGCGCTCGGCACTTTTGCGGACCTTGATTTCCTCGGTCTCTCTGCAACGATGCTGCGGAACCTGCTCGAATTTCCCTTGAGCGCGATCCGTCCAGGGGGTGTTGAATATGGCAAATGTAATCGGCATCAGCGGATTCGAGAGCTCGATCCCCTTCAAGCGGAAGCACTGGCCGGGCCTTGAGGAGCGCGAATACCGGATCTCGCAGGGCCACGATTCCGCCGCGGTGCTGGTCGTCGACGGCAGGATCGTCGCCGGTGCCGCCGAAGAGCGCTTCAACCGCAAGAAACACACCGGTGATTTCCCGATCGGCGCTGTCAGCTACTGCCTGAAGACCGCTGGCCTGAAGCCATCCGACATCGACGTGATCTCTCACGGCTTCGACTATGCGCCCTACAAGGCCGCCTTCATGCTGGATCCGACCTCCGCCCGACAATACAAGGAGGTTTTCTCGCGCGAGAAACTGCTCTCGCAAGTCGATCAGCACCTGCCCGGATTTCCTGCCGGCAAGGTCCACCACGTCAACCATCATCTGTCCCACGCCGCCAGCGCCTACTACACCTCCGGTTGGGACGAATGCCTGGTTGTGGTGCTCGACGGCATGGGCGAGGTCCACGCCGTCACCGTCTATCACGCGCACGACAACGCGATCGACAAGCTCGCAGAAATCACCGCCCAGGATTCGATCGGCATCCTCTATTCCACGCTGACGCTGCATCTCGGCTTCGATTTCAATTCCGACGAATACAAGATCATGGGCCTCGCTCCTTACGGCGATCCCGCCCGCCACCGTCGCTTTTTCGACCACACCGTGGAACTGCGCGACGACGGTCTGATCAGGATTCCGCTGCTCCGGCTCAATACCGAGCGCCAGGATCGCGAAACCTACGGCGCGACGCGACGCCATCTCGGCGAGCATCTGATCCCGGCACGCGCGCCCGACGGCGACGTCACCGACGACCATCGCGACGTCGCCGCGGCGCTGCAGGAATGCCTCGACAGCGTCATGCTCCACATCTGCGGCCATTTCGGCCGCAGCACCGGCCTGCGCAGGCTCGCGATGGCGGGCGGCGTCGCGCTCAACTGCACCGCCAACGGCCGCCTGCTGCAGTCCGGCCTGTTCGACGAGATCTACGTTCAGCCGGCCGCCGGCGACGATGGCTCCGCGCTAGGTGCCGCGCTCTGGTCGGCATCGCGCGACAATGGCGTGAAGAACGTCCGGATGCCGGTCCCGTTCCTCGGCCCCGCACACGCGCAGAGCGAGATCGACAAGGCGCTTGCCGACACCGCCGGCCGCATCGAGATCACGCGCTTTCCGGATCTCGACGAGACCTGCGCGGCGGCAGCGAGGCTGATCGCCGCCGGACGCGTGCTCGGCTGGTTCCGCGGACGCATGGAGTTCGGCCCCCGCGCCCTCGGGCACCGCAGCATCCTGGCCGATCCCGGTCATCCCGAGATGCGCGATCGCATCAACGCGATGGTCAAGATGCGGGAAGCCTTCCGCCCGTTCGCGCCGGCGGTCAGCCTCGAGCAGGTGCATGACTGGTTCGAGGTGCCGAAGGGGCTCGAGCTCCCCTACATGATCATGACCGCCGACGTGCGCCCCGAGCACCGCGCCGCGCTGCCGGCGATCACGCATGTCAACGGCTCGGCCCGCGTGCAGACGGTCGGCGTCAGGGACAATCCGGAATTCCACGCGTTGCTGCGGGCGGTCGGCCGGGCGACCGGCCGCGAAATGGTGCTGAATACGAGCTTCAACGTGAAGGGGCAGCCGATCGTCAACACGCCGCGCGAGGCCATCGATACCTTCCTCGGCACCGGCATCGAGTATCTCTTCCTCGAGAACGTGCTCGTCCGCCGCGTGGGGCAGACGTAGCCGGCACTGGCGCGAAAAGGTGAGGGGGCCGAAGCCCCCTCGGGGACGATTAGCGCCGGTGTCCGCCGTGGTGCCCGCCGCCGTGGTGGCCTCCACCATGATGGCCGCCACCATGATGCCCGCCGTGATGGCGGTGCCCGTGATGATGATGGCGCGGGTAGTAGTGCGGACGATGATGCCATCCGTGATGGCGCGGTCCGTAGCCGTAGCCCGGTTGCCAGTAGCAGCGGCCCCAGCGATCGCAGACCTGGCGTACCTTGTCGACATTGGACGTTTCGCCTGCGATGTGGCTGGCCTGCGGAAGCCCGTTTGGCATCGCCGATGCCGCACCGGACATCAACGCTGCGCTTCCGAGCGCGGCCAGTCCAATAATTGCAAGCTTGATATTCATTGAGATCTCCTTGGTTGAAGCCTGAAAACGTCCATGCGGCCGCTTCGTTGCTGCGACAAAAAGCCAGCCAGGTGCACTCGGTTGTGGCGACGCCGGTTCAACGCAGGAAATGCGGGAGTTATGAGGTCGCTCCGTGCGCGGGCGACAATTGGCCGCGCGACAGAATGGCGAGGCGCAAACAAAACGTGGCGACGTTTGGTCGCGCTTCGCGGAAAAGCGCTCTACTGCGTGGTCAGCGGATGTGCGGCGGTCTTGTTGAAGAAGGCAGTTTCCTCGGCGGTGGCTTCGAGGAGTTGCTCGTCCTGGTCGTAGACGTCGTTGCGGAACTGGATGGTTCGGCCCTTCGTCATCCACGCCGTGAGGTAGACCCAGGCCACCGGTACCTTCTTCAACATGCGGACGTCCTGACGCTCTCCGGTGGCGATCGCGGCATCGATGGCAGCGCGGGTCCACTGCGGCTGGTCTTTCAGCAACCATGCCGCGAGATCGCGGACATTGTCGACACGCGAGCAGCCGTGCGAATCGAAGCGATAGTCGTCGTTGAACAGGCTGTGCTGATTGGTGTCGTGCATGTAGACCGAATATGAGTTCGGCATGTCGATCTTGACCGTGCCGAGCGCATTCCATGCGCCGCTCTGCTGACGCACCGTGATGTTCGGCGCGTGATCGCCCGACCAGTCGACCGAATGCGGGTCGATCGGGTTGTCGTGGGCGTCGAGCACGTCCATGTGCATGCGCGACAGGTAGTTCGGATCCTTGCGCATATGCGCCGCGATCTCCGTCTTGGTGATCGATGACGGCACCGTCCAGGTCGGATTGAGGATGACGTCGGTGATCTCGGACGTCAGCGTCGGTGAGGGTTTCTCGGTCTTGCCGACGATCACGCGGTAGTGCCGCACGACCTTGTCGTCCTCGACGGCCTCGGCGAAGGTGGCGGGAATGTTGACCACGACATAGCGCTGCCCGAACTGGAAATCCATCTGGTCAAGCCGCTCCAGCGAGGCCTCGAGCTGCTTGATCCGCTTCTGCACGGGAACGTTGAGCGCAGCCAGCGTCCGCGGCGTCACCGTGCCGGTTGCCGCGAGCCCGTGGCGTGTCTGGAAGTGCTTCACCGCGTCGGCCAGGATTTCATCATAGGCGCCGGCGGCCTTGTCGGCGGCAAGGTCGCCGGTGATGATCAGACGCTTGCGCAACAGATCGTCATTGACGCCCTGGACGCCCAAGGCAAATTTTGCGTCCGCAGGGATCGTGGGCCAACCGCCGCGGGCGGCGAGATCGGAATAGCTCTTCACCACGTCGCGAATGCGTTGTGCGCTGCCTTGGTCGTAGGTCGGCTCGCGCGATAACGCGAGCGCGGCAGCCGATCGCGTTTCCGCGCCCGCGGCCGGCTTGGCTTGGCCTGGCTGGGTGGCCGCCGGTGCCGCAGGCGGCAGCGCATGATGAGGCGGGACCGTCGCAGCCGGGCCGGGCGCGCCCGCGGTTTGGGCGAATGCCGGTAGAGCAGCAAGCATCGTGGCTACGACGACGAGTGTCACTCTCTGCATATCTCGATTCTCCGGACTGCGTGCTTGCGCGAAAAATGGAAAGGCAGCGCGTTCGTTCGGAGGTGATGATCTATCCCGAGACCGTTGCATCTTGATTAAGTTTTGGTTGCGGGCGGACCATTACGGTGGCCGTCCTGCCGGTCCGGGGCCGCCACGATCGTCGGCATCGCGGCCGCACGACATTGTGGCTCACATTACCGCGGAGACCGCTCACCCGTTGTGCCGAAGCCGGGGACGCGGACCTGGCTGTGCCGAACGGCCAAAGGAAAAGCGCTGCCATCGCCGATGGCAGCGCTTCGACATCTTCCCGGTTCGACCGGCGCGTGGCGATCCCAATGACCGGTTGCGGCCGATCCGCTCGCCCTGGTCGATCGCGGTCGCGGTGTCGCGATCGTACCTGTGCTGCCGTTCAGTCTTCGTTGGCGGCGATCGATTCCATCAGCGACACCAGTTGGCGCTGCACGGTCTGATCCTTGATCTTGCTGTAGGCGCGCAGCAACCGGAGGCTGAACGCGCTGTCGAGGAACAGCAGGCTCTCGACTTCGCGGGCCTTGTTGTCGCCGTCGTAGAAGAAGGTCACCGGCACGTCCAGCGCGCTCGCGATCTGCTGAAGGCGAGCGGCGCCGACACGGTTCACGCCCTTCTCGTACTTCTGAACCTGCTGGAAGCTGACGCCCAGCTTGTCGCCGAGTTCCGCCTGCGAGATCTTCTGCTCGACACGGCGCAGACGAATCCGCTTGCCCAACTCAATGTCCGGCTTGCCGGCGCTGCGCTGCTTCATCTTCTTTGCTGCTGATCTGTTCATTCTTGTGACCCGTCCTTCAAATCGAGAATCCCTGGCCCGGTCGGGTCAGGGACACGTTCATGATGTACCGCGTTATGCTCGAGTGGATCGTCAGTTCGTCTGAACGACGAAATCCAAGAAGATCGCGGGATGGTATCCAAACGCACTCGCGCATTGGAAGCACCCAAGTACCGACTCGGTCGACTACCTGTAGTCGACCGCGCCAAGGTGTCTGTCGACACCCCGCCCTCTACATTTGGCAAAATATTGACCAAACCACAACTAGCGCGAGTTTGATCGACACAGATTTTGCGCGCATGCTTACTGGGCGGCATTGCACTCGCCCGTAGTTCTACGGGCAGCCAATATTGTACGAGCGTCCTAGTATGGATGCAACCCCAGCTAGTGCATCCTGAGGTCGCGGCGACGGTCCGCGGTTGCTTGACTGAATCGCCGCCGATGCGAAAAGTTTGACGTAAGTCCAAGTCAGGCTTTCGGAATGTTGCTGGACAATTGCCTAAAAGTTCTGAATCATCGGGAACAATTGTGCGCCTACGGAAAGCCGGCGAACTCTGGCAGGAGAGGCCAAATGAAGCGGAAGAGGGGAACACCTCGACTCTACCTCGCGGCTTCGGGAGTGGAAGATATGCCGGTCGCAAATACGGAAGAACGGTTGCTGGCGCTGCTGGCAACCCTGGAAGAATGTCAGGCATTTCTGACTGACCGGGCGAACACGGAAACGGCGCGGCTGTTGTCCCTTGCCATCCTCGAGCTTCGGATGGAGCTGCACAAGGTGACGGATTCCGAGTTGAAGGCGCTGTGTGACATGATCGCGTCGGACGAGCCGGTGCAGGAACCGGCGACCAGGCAGTTGCCGCCGTATCTGCGGCTGATCAAGTAAGCCTGCGCCCCGCGCCATGCGCGGGACGCTGCCGACCAGCGTCGCGTGGCTCAGCCCGCGGTCACGTCGACCGCCTCGGTGCCTTCGAGCACGCGACGCGCCTTGTCCCGGTCCAGATCACCTTCCCATGCGGCAACCACGACGGTGGCGACGCAGTTGCCGATCAGATTGCCGACGGCGCGCGCCATGCCGATGAACCAGTCAACCGAGAGCACCAGCACGAGGCCGATCGCCGGGATGCTCGGCACCGCATTGAGCGTCGCCGCCAGGATGACGATCGCCGAGCCCGGCACGCCATGCGCGCCCTTCGAGGTGATCAGCGACACGCCGAGCACCAGCAGCAGATCGCCGAACGACAGCGGCGTGTTGGTCGCCTGCGCGATGAAGACGAGCGCAAGCGTCAGATAGATCGAGAACGCATCGAGGTTGAACGAATAGCCGGTCGGAATCACGAGGCCGACCACCGAATCCTTGACGCCGAAATGCTCCAGCTTGCGCATCACCTGCGGCAGCACGGCGTCGGAGGACGCCGTGGCGACCACGATCATCAGCTCCTCACGCAGGTAGCCGAGGAACTTGAGGATGTTGATGCCGGCCAGCGCCATCACGGCGCCGAGCACGCCGAGCACGAAGATCGCGACCGAGACGTAGAACAGCGCCACCAGCGACAGCAGCTGCTTCAGCGAGCCGACGCCGTATTTTCCGACCGTGTAGGCGACGGCGCCGAGCACGCCGATCGGCGCGAAGCGCACGATCAGGCCCATGGCGCGGAACAGCACGGTCGAGACCGCCTCGATGAACGAGGAGATCTTCTCGCCCTTCTCGCCGCCGACCAGCGCGAGGCTGACGCCGAAGATGATGGCGAAGAACAGGACCTGCAGCACGTCGTTGCGCGACAGCGCGTCGAACGAGGTGGTCGGGATGATGTTGAGCAGGAAGCTGCCGATGCCTTCGCCCTTCAGCTTCTGCGCGTTGCTGGCATAGTTGCCGAGCGCCTTGGCATCCAGCGTCGAGGTATCGATGTTCATGCCGTGACCGGGCCCGAACAGGTAGGCCAGGATCAAGCCGACCACGAGCGCGACCGTCGTCATCGCCTCGAAATACACCAGCGCCTTGACGCCGACGCGTCCGACCTTCTTGAGGTCGCCGGCGCCTGCGATGCCGTGCACCACGACGCAGAACACGATCGGCGCCACGATCATCGTGATCAGTTTCAGGAAGGCATCGCTGAAGATCTTCAACCCGATTGCGAAATCCGGCGCGGCCATGCCGATGATGATGCCGAGCAGCAGCGCGACGAGCACCTGCACGAACAGCGATGTGTAGAGCGGCTTGCGTGCAACCGTGGTTTCCGCTGCGATGGTCGACATGAACTCCCCCTGTTTTTGGCCGGTGTTCTTGCCGGCCGATCCCACCCCATCTTAGCAACTTGCGTGCCAAGATGTCGCAGGATCGGGGGCCATTTGCCCCCTCATTCGCCGGCTTCGAGGGCGCTGGTCACCGTATAGACGACGCCGTGGGGCAGGAAATCCACCGTGGCCTCGCCGCCGAGCTGGTCGCGGGCGCTGCGCTCGATCAGGCGGGAGCCGAAGCCGCGCTGCACCGGCGCCGCGACCGGTGGGCCGCCGGCCTCCGTCCAGATCATCCGGAGCATCGGTCCGGGGCTCTCGCTGAGGACTTCCCAGTCCAGCGTCACAGTGCCGGTGTCGTTGGACAGCGCGCCGTATTTGGCGGCGTTGGTCGCCATCTCATGGAGCAGCATCGACAGCACCAAGGCAAGCCGGGGCGACAGCGGTACGCGCGGTCCGAACATCCTGACCCGTTCGGAGGCGTTCAGCAGATAGGGCCGCAGCACGCGGCTGATCACGTCCTGCAGGTCGGAGCCCTGCCATTTGTCGGTCGAGAGCAAATTGTGCGCCTCGGCGAGCGCGCCGAGCCGTCCCTCGAACTTGTCGCGCTCGGCACGGCTCGCGCTGCGGAAGGTCTGTGTGGCGATCGATTGCAGGATCGCCAGCGTGTTCTTGACGCGGTGGTTGAGCTCCTCGATCAACAGGTCGTGCAGCATCTCGCCGCGCGCGATCGTGGTCGCCATCCGCACCGCAAAGCCGAGGCCGACCAGGAGCAGGACGCCGCCGATCACGCTGGTGATCGCAAGAGAGCGCCACAGCGGCGCCACCAGCGAGTTCTCGGCGATCCCGGCGGCGACGGTCCAGCCGGTGACGGGCGATCGGGTGAAGCCCGTGATCAGTGCGACGCCTTCGAGCGAGACCGTCGGCAGTGTCGCCTCGCTGCGGCGGAACATCTCGGTAAACAACGTTGGCGCGGCGCGCTGCCCGATGGTTGCCTGCGGATTCGGGACGCGGGCGAGGTTGACCCCGTCGCCGTCGAAGATCGAGATGGTCCAGTCCTGGTTCAGGCGCTGCCGCTCGATCATGGCCTGGAAGACTTCGATCGGCGGGCTGAAGGAGATGTCGTAGAGCACTTCGCCGTCGCGGATCACCGGCACCTCGACCGTGATGATCAGTTGCTGCTTCACCTCGCCGAAGAACAGGTTGGAATATTGCGGTTGCCGCGTCGTAAACACCTTCTCGACGATCTCGAGGTTGTTGCGCGGCGGCAGGCTCGCGGTGTCCGGCGTCAGCGATGAGAACGCCTGGCGTCCCCTGCGGTCGGCCACCAGCACCACGCCGTCCTTGCCATATTGGTCGAGAAAGCCGGCTGCGACGCGGCGGAAATTGTCGAAGTCACTGTTGCGCAGCGAGTTGGTCAGCGCGAGCACCTGCAACCCGCCGGTCATGCGCTGCATTTCCGCATCAAGCAGCAGGCGGATGCTGCGCGCCGTCTCCAGCACGCGCTGCGTGGCCGCCTGACGATCCCGCTGGTAATTGTGGAAGACGATCCCGACCGCGAAAACGATCAGCGGCAACATCGTTCCCGCGACCAGAAGCGCGAGACGCACTGGCAATGTCAGTTTCGGCACGAGGTCCCCGGGTCGGTGCCCGTTTGCGATGAGCTTAGGGGAAGCGGAAAAAGTCCGCCAAGGGAAATGGCTGGCTATCTGAAAAATTCCGCGGCGCCACGAGCATGATCCGGAAAAGTGTGACGCAGTTTTCCGAAAAGATCATGCTTAAACAAATTGTGCGCCGCGGAATGGCATTGTGTCAGAGATTGCTCTCGGTGATCGCGGCGTAGACCATGGTGCGCAGCTCGCGCCGCAGCGGATAGGCGCTCGACGGCAGCACCTGGGTCATGAAGATCGTGATCAGCTCCTCGGCCGGATCGATGAAGAACGAGGTCGTCGCGGCACCGCCCCAGTTGAATTCGCCCGGGCTGCCCGCGATCAGGGTCTGCGCCGGGTGCATGGTGACGGCGAAGCCGAGGCCGAACCCGATGCCGTTATAGGCGGCTTCGGCGAACATCGAGCGCGACATCGCCGGCAGGTCGACGCCGCCGGGCAGATGGTTGCTGGCCATCAGCTTCAGCGTCTTCGGGCCGAGCAGCCGGACGCCGCCGAGCTCGCCGCCGTTGAGCAGCGCGCGGCAGAAGGTCAGATAGTCGGCCGCGGTCGAGCACAGCCCGCCGCCGCCGGAGACCAGCGAGGGCGGCGACAGGAACGAGCTGGTGGTCGGATCGTCCTGCAGCGTCAGCGTGCCCTTGCGCTCGGCGGCGAGCGGGTTGAAGCCGCCCTGCGGATCGGCGGAATAGCAGGCGGCAAAGCGGTGCGCCTTGTCTGAAGGTACGAAGAAGTCGGTATCGTTCATGCCGAGCGGCTTGAAGATCCGCTCCTTCAGGAACTGCTCGAACGGCATCCCTGAAATCTTGCCGACGAGATAGCCGAGCACGTCGGTGGAGACCGAGTAATTCCAGGCCTCACCCGGCGAGAACTCCAGCGGGATCTTCGCCAGATCCTCGATCATGCTGTCGAGCGTGCCGGCCTTGATGACCTCGCCGATCTTCTTCTCGCGATAGGCTGCGTCGACATTGGAGCGCTGCTGGAAGCCGTAGGTGAGGCCCGAGGTGTGGCGGAGCAGGTCGACGATCAGCATCGGCCGCGTCGGCGGGCGGGTCAGGAAGGCCGGCGCGGTGCCGGCAACGAACACGCCGAGGTTCTTCCATTCCGGAATGTATTTGGCGACCGGCTCGTCGAGCGCGACCTTGCCTTCCTCGACCAGCATCATGAAGGCGACCGAGGTGATCGGCTTGGTCATCGAATAGATACGGAAGATGGTGTCGTCCTTGACCGGCACCTTGCGCTCGAGATCGGCAAAGCCCTGGACGGTGGAATGCACGATCTTGCCGCGGCGGTAGATCAGGACCTGGGTGCCGGGAAAGCGGCCGGCCTCGATGTAGCGGCTCTTCAAATGCGCTTCGAGGCGGTTCAGCGCTGTGGTCGACATTCCCGCGGATTCGGGCGAGGCAGGCGTGGGGGCTAACATCAGGCGTTTCTCCGGCTTGCGAGGCAGCCTTGATAGCCGAAAAGTGTCCCTTTCACCAACCGGCTGCTGCTTACCGGCACCGGGCCGGTGGTGTACGGTCGCCCCTGCAATCGCGCCCTCAAGGGAGCCGAAGGGAAACGCCGAGATGACCCAGTTCAACGAAACCGAGCTCACCACAGCCGTCATCCGCAGCTTCGACCAGACGCCCGATCCGCGGGCCAAGTTCCTGCTGCAGGAACTGGTGAAGTCGCTGCACGATTACGTGCGCAGGACCGATCTCACCTTCGAGGAATGGGACCACGCGATCGGCTTCCTGACCCGCACCGGACAGAAATGCACCGACATCCGCCAGGAATTCATCCTGCTGTCCGACGTGCTCGGCGTGTCGATGCTGGTCGACGCGGTCAACCACAGGGATCGCGACGGCGCGACCGAGACCACCGTGCTCGGGCCGTTCTATGTCGGCGAGCACAAGGTGACGCCGCACGGCACCGACATCTCGGCCAGCCTGCCCGGTGAGCGCATGTTCGTGCAGAGCCGCGTTACCGACCTCAGCGGCAAACCGCTGGCCAATGTGCCGGTCGATATCTGGCACGCGGACGACGACGGGTTCTATGACTCGCAGAAGCCGAGCTATGCCACCGAGGGCCCGTCCTCGCGGGCGCGCTTCATCACCGATGCCGACGGCCGCTTCTTCTTCCGCACCATCGTGCCGTGCAGCTATCCGATCCCGACCGATGGTCCGGTCGGGCAGATGATCACACAGACCAACCGGCATCCGATGCGGCCGGCGCATATCCACTTCCTGGTCAACGCCAAGGGCTATGAGCCGCTGATCACGCACGTGTTTATGGAAGGCGACAAATACATCGATTCAGATGTCGTGTTCGGCGTGAAGGACGAACTGATCGCCAAGGTCGAGCGGCGCACCGATCCTGTGATGCCCGACGGCCAGCGGTCGGATGGCCCGTGGAGCCTGATGACCTACGAATTCCACGTGAAGCCCGGCGGCGGAATGGCGCCTGCACCGCTCGGCACCAAGGTCGCCGAAGACGCCTGATCACTGCGGTCCAAGCGCTCTGCTCAATTCATGTGCGGCGCACAAGAATTGGGCGAATCGCATTCTTTGGCAGCGCGCGGGGAGTCCGTGCGCGCTGCGACAAGTTGCGCAAAACATTGCATTAAAATCGATTTTTGCACTGCGGTAGCTTGGCACAAGGCTTGAATAGTCAGGTGCCGACGCCATTGAAGCCGTCCCTCGAGGCCACCCCATCGGATTTCTGACGCCGCCAGTCCGGGGCATCCCCGGTGCATGCCCTTTTGCGCCCTGCGCGCGTCGCCACCCGATGGACGGTGCTCGACGCAAAGACGCAACACCGTGACGCAACGACGCAAAGGACGACCGATGACCAAGCCCAGCAACAAGCCCCCAGGCCGCGCGATCAGCCGTCGCCAGCTCCTGAAGGCAAGCAGCGGCGCCGCCGCGCTGCTCGCCGCAGCCAAGCTCAACTTTCCCGCTGGAGCATTCGCGCAAGGTGCGGGTCCGGAAGTGAAGGGCGCCAAGCTCGGCTTCATCGCGCTCACCGACGCCTCGCCGCTGTTCGTCGCCAAGGAGAAGGGCATCTTCGCCAAATACGGCATGCCCGATGTCGAGGTGCAGAAGCAGGCCTCGTGGGGCACCACGCGCGACAATCTCGTGCTCGGCTCCGAGGGCAACGGCATCGACGGCGCGCATATCCTGACCCCGATGCCGTATCTGATCTCGGCCGGCAAGGTGACGCAGAACAATCAGCCGACGCCGATGTACATCATGGCGCGGCTCAATCTGAACGGTCAGTGCATCTCGGTCGCCAAGGAATATGCCGATCTCAAGGTCGGCGTCGACACCGCGCCGTTCAAGGCGGCGCTCGAGAAGAAGAAGGCCTCCGGCAAGGCGGTGAAGGCCGCGATGACTTTCCCGGGCGGCACGCATGATCTGTGGATCCGCTACTGGCTCGCCGCCGGCGGCATCGATCCCGACAAGGACATCGAGACCATCGTGGTGCCGCCCGCGCAGATGGTGGCCAACATGAAGGTCGGCACCATGGATTGCTTCTGCGTCTGCGAGCCATGGAATCTGCAGCTGATCCATCAGGAGATCGGCTACACCGCGATCACGACAGGCGAGCTCTGGGACAAGCATCCGGAGAAATCGTTCGGCCTGCGCGCCGCCTGGGTCGACAAGAACCCAAAGGCCGCGAAGGCGCTGCTGATGGCTGTCATGGAAGCGCAGCAGTGGTGCGAGAAGGCGGAGAACCGCGAGGAGACCGCGGCGATCTGCGCCAAGCGGCAATGGATCAACTGCCCGGTCGAGGACATCACCGATCGCATGAAGGGCAAGTTCGATTACGGCACCGGCCGGGTGGTCGAGAACTCGCTGCAGCAGATGCGGTTCTGGAAGGACAACGCATCCTATCCCTATCAGAGCCACGATCTCTGGTTCCTGACTGAGGATATCCGTTGGGGCAAGTATGAGGTGGGTTTCGACACCAAGGCGCTGATCGCCAAGGTCAACCGCGAGGATCTCTGGAAGGAGGCCGCCAAGGAGCTCGGCGTGCCGGCAGCGGAGATCCCCACCTCGACCTCGCGCGGCAAGGAGACCTTCTTCGACGGCAAGGTGTTCGATCCCGCCGATCCCGCCGCTTACCTGAAGTCGCTGTCCATCAAGCGTGTCGACGTCTGATTTGACCATCGGGCCGCGCTTGCGCGGCCCGTCCTTCGACCACGGAGATTTTCATTCAATGTCGATGCCTGCCATGAAGACCGAAGTGTCGGCGGTGGCGATCCCGCAGGCCGCAGCCACAGCGCCGGTCGTGACCATAACGCCCAAGCGCGCCCCGCGCGCCGAAACCTACGCAAAGATCGCGAAGGAGATCGCGGCGCGCGTGGTGCCGCCGCTGATCGTGATCGCCTTGCTGCTGGTGGTCTGGGAGCTGATCTGCCGGCGCGCCGGCTCCAGCCTGCCGCCGCCGTCAAAAGTGTTCAAGGACACCAGGGAGCTGATCCTCGATCCGTTCTTCGACAATGGCGGCATCGACAAGGGCCTGTTCTGGCATCTCTCCGCCAGCCTGCAGCGCGTCGCCTACGGCTATTCGCTGGCGGCGATCGCGGGCATCGGGCTCGGCACGCTGGTCGGCCAGTCGGTCTGGGCGATGCGCGGGCTCGATCCGCTGTTCCAGGTGCTGCGCACGATTCCGCCGCTGGCCTGGCTGCCGCTGTCGCTCGCTGCATTCCGCGACGGCCAGCCCTCGGCGATCTTCGTCATCTTCATCACCTCGGTGTGGCCGATCATCATCAATACCGCGGTCGGCATCCGCAACATTCCGCAGGACTATCGCAACGTCGCGGCCGTGGTGCAGCTCAATCCGCTGGAGTTCTTCACCAAGATCATGGTCCCGGCGGCCGCGCCCTACATGTTCACCGGCCTGCGCATCGGCATCGGCCTGTCCTGGCTCGCGATCGTCGCCGCGGAAATGCTGATCGGCGGTGTCGGCATCGGCTTCTTCATCTGGGACGCGTGGAATTCCTCGCACATCAGCGAAATCATCCTGGCGCTGTTCTACGTCGGCATCATCGGCTTCGTGCTCGACCGGCTCATTGCGGGCCTCGGCAAAGTCGTAACCCGCGGCACGGCTGCGAACTGAGGGGGACCAGTCATGCAGGCCTATCTGAAGCTCGATCACATCGACAAGACCTTTACCCGCGGCAGCGCCACCACGGAGGTTCTGAAGGACATCAACCTCACCATCGAGAAGGGCGAATACGTCTCGATCATCGGCCATTCCGGCTGCGGCAAGTCGACCCTGCTCAACATCGTCGCCGGCCTCACCGGCGCCACCAATGGTGGCGTGCTGCTGGAGAACCGCGAGGTCAACGCGCCGGGGCCGGATCGCGCCGTGGTGTTTCAGAACCACAGTCTGCTGCCGTGGCTGACCGTCTACGAGAACGTCAAGCTCGGCGTCGACAAGGTGTTTGCCAGAACCAAGAGCCGGGCCGAGCGCGACGCCTGGGTGATGCACAATCTGAGTCTCGTGCAGATGGCGCACGCCAAGGACAAGCGGCCGAGCGAGATCTCGGGCGGCATGAAGCAGCGCGTCGGCATCGCGCGGGCGCTCGCCATGGAGCCGAAGGTACTGCTGCTCGACGAGCCGTTCGGCGCGCTCGACGCGCTGACCCGGGCGCATCTGCAGGATTCGGTGATGGCGCTGCATCAGAAGCTCGGCAACACCATCCTGATGATCACCCACGACGTCGACGAGGCCGTGCTGCTGTCGGACCGCATCGTCATGATGACCAACGGCCCGAGCGCGCGGATCGGCGAGGTGCTCGAGGTGCCGCTGGCGCGCCCGCGCAAGCGGCTCGAGCTCGCGACCAACCCCGGCTACCTGAAGTGCCGGCAGCGCGTGCTCGAATTCCTCTATGAGCGCCACAGCTTCGTCGAGGCGGCATGAGCAGCGCCTCGCTCACGTGAGAGCTTTTTCTGCCTCGCCGCAATGGCGCGGCGAGGAAGCAGCGTGCACGGAGGCACACATGACGGAAGACCAGGTCAAGCTCGTCCAAGAGACCTTCGCCAAGGTCGCACCGATCTCGGAGCAGGCGGCGGTCATCTTCTATGACCGCCTGTTCGAGGTCGCGCCCAGCGTCAAGGCGATGTTTCCCTCTGACATGACCGAGCAGCGCAAGAAGCTGATGGGAACGCTTGCCGTCGTCGTCAATGGATTGAGCAATCTTCCGTCGGTGCTTCCGGCCGCGAGTGCGCTCGCCAAGCGTCATGTCGGCTATGGCGCCAAGCCCGAGCATTATCCGGTGGTCGGCGGTACATTGCTGTGGACCTTGGAGAAGGGCCTCGGCGAAGCTTGGACGCCTGACGTCGCCGCCGCATGGAGCGCGGCCTACGGCACGCTGTCCGGCTATATGATTTCGGAAGCCTACGGCGGCGCGCAGGCGGCGGAGTAGGACTATCGTCGGAGCTTGCCGCGGAACATCGGTTTCGCTGCGAGCGGAAGCTCTATCCACGTCATTGCGAGCCAACGGGTCGCGCGAACGCGCGCCCCATTGGCTCGCAATGACGAAAGGATCGATCTATGGTCCACCCGTTCCGCCAACGGGTGAACCAACAATGATGTTCCTGGAAACGCCGCCGAAACTGATCCAGACCGAGATATTCTCCGCCGTTCCCGCCGAATTCCGCCGCAAGGTGGCGAGCGAATGGGCCGGCGCCAACCGGCCCGGCGCGATGACCGACTGTTTCATCGAGGGACCCTCGTTCGATGCATCAGGCAATCTCTACATCGTCGATATTCCGTTCGGCCGCGTCTTCAGGATTGCGCCGGACAGATCATGGACGCAGGTCGCCGAATATGACGGTTGGCCGAACGGGCTGAAGATCGATCCGATGGGCCGCATCCTGATTGCCGACTACCGGCACGGGCTGATGGAGCTCGATGCCAAATCGGGCGAGGTCACGCCGCTGCTGCGTTCGCGCAATTCTGAATCGTTCCGCGGCTGCAACGACCTGCACATCGCTTCGAACGGCGATATCTACTTCACCGACCAGGGCCAGACCGGGCTGCACGATCCGTCCGGCCGGGTCTATCGTTTGAAAACCAGCGGGCAGCTCGACTGCCTGATCGACACCGGCATCAGCCCGAACGGGCTGGTGCTCGATCCGCATGAGGCGGTGCTGTTCGTCGCCATGACGCGCGACAATGCGGTCTGGCGCGCGCCGTTCATGAAGGATGGCAGCGTGTCCAAGGTCGGGCGCTTCTGCTCGCTGTTCGGCCCCAGCGGACCCGACGGGATGACGATGGATCGAGCGGGGCGGCTGTTCGTCGCGCACGCCTCGCTCGGCCATGTCTTCGTGTTCGCGCCGAACGGCGAGTGCATCGCGCGGATCAAGTCCTGCACTGGGCCAAGCTGCACCAATGTCGCGATCGGCGGCGCCAACCGCGACCGGCTCTACATCACGGAATCGGTCACGGGTTCGGTGCTGGTCGCCGACATCAGCGGGCTCGGCTAGGCCGCGACACGGGGCCTTTCCGGGAACGGCGAGTCGTACAGCCAGGCCAGCTTGTCGCAGAACTGCTCGAGGCTGGTCTCGCGGATCAGCTGGTTGCGCAATTGCGCGTGCACGCCGGACGGATGATAGACGTGGGTGCCGAGTTCTCGGGCCTGCAGCTGAACCCGCGCCGTGCGCATCAGCCGAACCTGCCGGTACTTCTCCAGAGCATCTTCGAAGCGATCCGGCATCTCGCCCAGCAGCTCGGCGATCCAGACCGCGTCCTCCAGCGCCATGCAGGCGCCTTGGGCAAAGTATTGCAGCATCGGATGCGCGGCGTCGCCGAGCAGCACCGCGCGCCCGTCAACCCAGCGTTCGATGGGATCGCGATCGCAGGTCACCCACGCCTTCCAGTCCTTGCCATGGTGAATGATCGCCTTGGCGCGCGGGTGAACGTCGCGAAAGCCTTCCAGCACCTCCTCATGGGTGACCGGCTTCGCGGCAAAGGCTTCCGGTGGGTCGTTGTGGCAGGTGATGGCGAGGTTGAACACCTTCCAGCCCGACAGTGGATAGTGCACCAGATGGCACTTCGCGCCGGCCCACAGGGTCGCGGCGTTCCAGCGCAGATCCTCCGGCATCTGTTCGGTCGGGATCACCGATCGATAGGTGGTATGGCCGGCGATCCGCGGTGGGCCGTCATCGACCATCTGCTGGCGAATCCGGGACCGCAGTCCGTCGGCGCCGATCAAGAGGCCGCCTTTGATGCGCTCGCCGGATTTGAGCCGCGCGATCACCGTCTCGCCGTCCTGGTCGTATCCGACCACGTCGCAATCGCTACGCAAGGTGATGCCTGGATGCGCCTCGCAGGCGCGCAGGAAGATGCCATGCAGGTCGCCGCGATGCACCACCGCATAGGGATTGCCAAACCGCCGGCGAAAATAGCTGGTGAGATCGATGCTGGTGATCTCCTCGGCCGATATGGCGTCCATCAGCCGCAACTGATCGATGAACACCGCAATCGAGCGGGCAGCATCGCCGAGATCGAGATGGTCGAAGGCATGGAAGGCGTTCGGTCCGAGCTGGATGCCGGCGCCGATCTCCTGATAGCGCGGCGCGCGTTCCAGCACGGTGACCAGAAATCCCTTGCGGGCCAGCGCGACCGCTGCGGCCAGTCCGCCAATGCCACCGCCTGCGATGATGATCGGGTCCCTGCGCATGTCCTCTCCCTGAATTTGTGGCTCTATTTCCTCGGTATCTTGCGCCGGCGGCCGGCACTGCCCTTGACGTCGGCCTTGGCGTCGACTTTGGGCTCGCGCGTCTCTTTCGATGCCGTCGCCGCTGGCACCTCGATCAGGCCGGCCTCGACCTCCTGCTCGAGCCGATCGAGATTCTTGTAGAGCTCGACCAGTACCTGCTTGAGCTCGGCCGCTTCCTTTGCCGACATCGCGCCGGTTGCGACTTCCTCATAATGTTGGGCGATCGGCATCAGCCGGGAAGCCAGCTCGGCGCCCTTGGGCGTCAGCGCGACCTGAAGGCTGCGCTGGTCGTTCTCCGGCCGGTCGCGCGTCAACAGGCCGGCGCGGCTCATCTCGGCCACGATGCGCGACA
>DASVOL010000927.1:0-3016 GCA_036383375.1 Bradyrhizobium sp.
TGCGATGATGGCGCTGCGGCTGATCTCTTCGGGCCTGCTCGGGCTCGCCGCCGCGTTCATGGCGCCCGATGTCGACGCCGCGCAGATGGTCCGTTTCGTCGCGGTCGCGATCGCCGGCGTGCTGACCATCGGCCTGATGACGGACGCGTTGCGCGCGCTGTTCGAATCGCAGGAGCCCGGCGTGCTCAATTCGGTCGCGGCGTCACCGGCGCAGACGCGGGAGCAGTTGATCGCCGAGCTCGCGCGGCATCCGATCTTCGAAAGCGCGCGGCGCTTCCGCGAAGATGAGCTCGGACCCTACGATCCGCCGCTGCTGCGCGACTTCCTGTCGGCGCAGCGTGTGCTGCGGCAGTCCGAGGCCCCGTGGGGACTGGCGCCGACCGACCCCGCCGCCGAGCGCATGGTCTCGCTGATGACAGCGAACAGCGCCTCCCACGTCATCGTGCTCGCGCATGATCCGCTCGACCTGATCGTGCTCGCGGTGCCTGTCACCGCGGCCGATCCCGCCACCGAAACCGCGTTGGCGCTGGTGCGGCGGCTGCTGGCGCTGACCCCGGAGGCCAAATGACGCTGGAGATCCGGGAGGGCGACCGCAAGGCGGCCTTCGACGCCGCCCTCAATGCCTATGGGCCCGACAGCCTCTACGTGCCGCCGCTGTGGAGCGATTTCGACCGGATGTTCGATGCCGCGAAGAACCCGTTCGTCACCGAAGGCCATGGCCGCTATGCGCTGTTCTCGGCGCATCGCGGCGGCCGCGCGGTCGGCCGCATCGCCGCCTCGATCCACGACGCCTCCAACCGCAAGCACGGCACGCGGCACGGCGCATTCGGTTTCTTCGACTGTATCGACGACGCCGAAGTGGCCGATGCGCTGTTGCGCGCCGCCGAACAGTGGCTTGCCGCGCGCGGCATGACCCGCATCGCCGGCAATTTCAATCTCACGGCGATGCAGCAGATCGGCGTGATGACCGACGGCTTCGATCATGCGCCGTTCACCGACATGATGTGGTCGCCGCCGCATATCGCGCGTCACCTCGAACGTGCCGGCTATGCGGCGACCTTCCCGATGACGACGTTCGAGATCGCGCTCGACGGCGGCAAGCCGGAGCAGCTGCTCGGCGACAAGCAGCGCGCGGTGCTGACCGACAAGGATTTCGTCTGGCAGCCGATCAAGCGCTCCGCCTTCAAGGTGCGGCTGGAGGATGCACGTCTGATTCTCAATGACGGTTTTGCCGACAATCCGATGTTCGTGCCGCCTACGGCGGCCGAATATCTGTTCCAGGCCGGCGACATGATGTGGATCATCGACAAGCGGATTTCCACCGTGGTCTATCACCGTGGCCGGCCCGCCGGCGCGATCATCGCAATCCCCGATCTCAACCCGCTGATCAAGGCGATCGGCGGCCGCATCGGCCTGACTGCGCCGTTCAGATTCGTGCAGCACCGCATGCTGAACACCCGCGCGGTGCTGATCTATCAGTCGGTCTGCCGCGACCTGCACAATCGCGGCCTCAACGGCGCCATGCTCTACCGCACCGCGCTGGCGTTGCAGCAGGCCGGCTACCGCACGCTCGGCGGCACCTGGATCGCTGACATCAACGCGCCGTCGCTGCGCCAGGTCGAGAAGGCCGGCGCCACGCCGCTGCACCGGCTGCATCTGTTCACCAAACGGCTGGCCGCGGCATGAGCGAGCTGACGCCGGATTTGCTGCGCGACCTGGTCGCCGAGGCGCGGCTGGCGCCGAGCGTCCACAACATCCAGCCGACCCGCTGGCGCCTGCTCGACGGTGGCCGGCTGGCGCTGGTCGACGACACCTCGGTGCGCGCGCCGGTCGCCGATCCCGCCGGACACGACGTGCTTGTGTCGCACGGTGCGGCGTTGGAGGGCATGAGTCTTGCGCTCAACCGCCGCGGCCTCGCCATCACGGCGATGACCACGATCGAACAGCCGCTGTCGCCGCAATTTACCGCGCTGTGCAGCTTTGCGATCAGGCAAGGTGTTGCGCCCGATCCGTTGGCCGGCCATGTGGCGCACCGGATGTCGTGGCGCGGTAAATTTGCGGCGTCGCCAGATCAGCCCGCGCCGCTGGTGCAACTCGCCGTCGCGCGTGACGATCTGGTCTGCATCGGGGATCGCCAGGCAATTGCCGATATCGCTGGGTGGGCCGACCAGGCCGAATTCTCCTTTGTCCGCGGCGACGACTATCGAACCGAACTGCTCGCATGGATGCGGCTGTCGCCCGACCATCCGCATTATCTGCTGGATGGCCTCAATCGCGATGCGCTCGCCATGAATGCGACCGAGGCCACCGCCGCTCGCTTCGTGCTCGGCAGTCTGTTCAAGCCGCTCGATCGACTTGGTCTTGCCGCATCGCTACTGTCGGACAGCGCCAAGACCGCCTCGGCCGCGGCGATCGTCCTGTTCTGTCGTCCGGTCGGTGAGGATCCACTCACGACGGGGCGGCATTTCTATCGCAGCTGGCTGGAGATCGATCGCGCCGGGCTGGTGGCATGCCCGATCTCGGCGCTGGCCGATCACCCCGATTTCAACGACCGGCTGCGCAAGCTCGGCAAGATTGCCACCGATCTGCGCCTCGTCAACGTGTTCCGCGTCGGCTGGCCCGCAAAACCGCCGAAACCGCGGCATTTCCGGCTGCCGGTCGATCGGCTCATCGTGTAGATTTTTTGTATTGACGCGTTTTCTTCACGTGGACCGGTATCCACGTCGCTCGAAAACGCTCTAGGATGTACTCACAAATAGAGCTCGATATCTGCTGTCAAAGCTTCACGGGGTCGTGCTATGACGCCGCCCGCAAACCAATGACCGGTGGGGTTAATGTCGAAGCAATCGTTGCGCGAGGAGGCCGAGCGCCTGATCCGCGAGACCATGGAAAAGCGGAACCTGGTCATCAAGCAGGGCACGACCAGGATCGAGGCCGTCTGCGGCAAATGCGGCGCGCCGAACCGGGTGCAGGCGGAAAAGGGCCAGTCCCGCGTCAAGTTCACCTGCAAGAACTG
>DASVOL010000928.1:0-5653 GCA_036383375.1 Bradyrhizobium sp.
CGCGATCCGCGAGCGGTTGTCGTAGATGATCGACATCTGCCGCTCCGGGTCGATGTCGGCACCATTGGCCGGCACCCAGTAGACGCCGTCGTCGGTCCAGAGCTTTTCCCAGGCCTCATATTGATGCTCGTCCTGCAGCCGCGCCTCGCGATAGAGGAAGGCGGTGATGGCGCTCATCAACGTGGCGCTGCTCTCGCGCGACAGCATCAGGCAGGCTCCATCAGCTTGCGATAGTGGGTCCAGATGCCGCGCGACGGCACCTCGTCGGTGACGTGGCCGACCGTGAAGCCGAGCTCATCCTGCCGCTGGCGCTTCTCGCCGCGGCCGAGGAAGATCCACTCCGGATTGCGCGCCAGCACGCCGCGATGGCAGCGCTCGTACATCTCGGAATCATCCGCCAGCAGGAAGCCGGCCGGTCCGACCGAACCCATGGTCTGCTGGCGCAGCCTCCGGTTCAGATCGGGCGCGCCCTTGAATTGCAGCGCGGTGACGTGCTGCACGCTGTCGTCGACGCCGAGCGGCTGGATCACGAACATCTGGATCTCGGCGATGAACAGGTTCGGGAAGATCATGACATGCGGCGTGCCGTCGATCATGATCTCGCGTGCCGCGGCGTCGCCATAGGCGGCCTTCATCCGCGCGGTGTAGTCCGGCAGCCGTTCCTCGCTGGTGCCGAACCAGCTCATCGGCGCATCGCGCTTGCGGAACTCGGGCCGCAAATCGATCTCGGTATGGCCGTTGCCGTAGTCACGGGTCAGCGCGGTCGATGCGCCGCCGTAGAGCTTGCCGATCATGCTGTCGGCAACGCCGAAGATCGACGTATGCACGAAGGCCGGGTGATAGCCGTCGCACTCGTTCTCCAGGATGAACTTCCAGTTCGCCTTGACGCGGTGCTTGAGGAAGCCCGCCGTGATCTCGACCTCGCCCTCGGGCGAAGCGCGCACCAGCCGATCGATGGTCTCGGCGGCGCCGCCGAGATGTTCCTTCAAGGTCGGGCCGTCGGCCGCGAACGAGCCGAACACGAAGCCGCGATAGGACTCGACGCGCGTCACCCGCCCGAGCGCGAGCTGCGCCTTGTCCTGCCCCTCGTAACCGTCAGGGAAGGCGTAGCCGACCAGCCGGCCGTCATTGGCGAAGGTCCAGGAGTGGAACGGGCAGGTGAACGAGCGCGCATTGCCGCGCTCGAACGAACAGACCTGGTTGCCGCGATGCGAGCAGCGGTTGAGCAGGAGGTTGACCTTGCCTTGCTCGTCACGCGTCATGATCACGGATTGCGGGCCGATCGACTTGACGACGTAGTCGTTAGCGTTGGGCACCTCGCTTTCGTGCCCGACATAGACCCAGGTCCGGTACCAGATGTTCTTGAGCTCGGCCTCGAAGATATCAGGATCGGTGTAGAGCGATCCGTGCACCCGGTCGGGCCGGATCAGCCGCTCCCATGGCGAGACGCCGGTCATCATGTTCATCGCTCCCGTCTCCCTCGCCGGCCGCCTGCGCGGATGCCTTCACCGGCCGTCAATAATAATCCGAACGACCGTTCGGTCAATGAATAACACGTGCGCGACAGGCGGGCAAGCTTCTTTGCAAACACCGCGGCTGAGTCTGGAGCAGTGCGCAAGGATGCAATCCCCGGTGGACCGCTGCGTGACTGCCTCAGCCCTGTGCCGCACCGCCATCGCCGCCCGCGATCTGCTGCAGCATCGATTTCGGCGTCGTCGCAAGCTCGATCTTGAGCTGCTCGCAGATCGCCCGGCGCAGCAGCTGCTCGATCCCGGTCGCGAGATCGCGATTGGCTTCGCGCGCGTCTGCGCCGCTCACCCAGAGCAGAAGCTGCCCCAGCCGCCGGTCGCCATCATCGCGCAGCGCCTCGATCGCAGCAGCGTCGGACATGTCGCCCCGGAGGCGCGGCGTCGCGGGAATCTCCGGATGCGCCATGCCATCGGCCAACCGTTTGACTGCCGCAAAAGTATCGTCCTGCAGACGCACCTGCTCCAGCAGCGGCCCGGCCTTCCAGTCGGCGGCGAGCTTCAGCCCGTTCAGTGCGTAGATCGCGGAGAATACCTGCCCGCGGACGAAATCGTCGTTGCTGTTCGGCACGACATGGCTTTGCAGGGCATCGATGATGCCGTCGATCAGCCGCTCGAAGGATGCGCTCATGCCGCGGCCTCCAATGCGCGCTCGAAGGCCCGCACGATCGAGGGCATCTGGCTTGCCATCACCGCAAGGCGCATGTCGTTGAAGCGATCGATCTCGAAGGCGCGCACCGCGCACATCTGGATCGCTGCTGCCTGATACAGCGCATAGGTCTCGTAGAAGGCGAGGCTCTTGTCCGAGATCGCAATGCCGGAGGCGCGTTGATAGCGATCGATCACCTCCGCGCGTTCGAGCACGCCATAGAGCTTCCGGCTCCTGGCGTTGAAGGTCGGCATCATCGCCCAGGCAAGATCCTCATGGGGATCGCCGAGGTGGGTGAGCTCCCAATCGAGAATGGCGGTGATCCGCCCATTGTGCTCAATGAAATTCCCGATCCGGTAGTCGCCATGCACAATCGTGCGGCATGGCGGCTGCGGGCAGTTGTCCTCAAGCCAGCGTCCGCCCCAATCGAGCAGCGGATAATAGCGCGCGGTCGGACGCGCCAGCGAGGCACGCCAGCCGGCGATCGCGCGGACTTCGGCGCGTTCTCCGCCCTGCTGCAGCGATGCGAAAGGCGTTCCGCCCGGGTCGATCCGATGCAACGACGCGAGGATGTCGACGAACTGCCGGGCGATCGCGCGTTTGTGGTCCGGATCGATCTCGCTCGCGGCCCACGGCGCGGGAACGTCGCCCTCGACATGCGTACAGATGAAGAAGGGAAAGCCGATCTCGGCGCCATCCTGCGCCGATGACACCAGTGCCGGAACCGGAACGGCGCTGCCGGTCAACGACTGCAACGCATAGACCTGCGGCAACACCGAGTAAGGCGCAAACAGCCCGTTCGGCGGACCGACGCGCAGGATCAACCTGCGATCCCCTTCAGACGCAGAACGCGCCACGAAGGCATAGGTGATCCACGAGAAACCCGACGATTTGCGGCCGAAGCTCGTGATCTCCGTCCTGCTTCCGGAGATCCGCGACAAATGCTGCGCGAGCGCCGTTCGCACCGCGTCGTCGTTCACCACGGCCGGACGAACGGGCTCCGGCACATCATCGGATCGTTTGGCAGCCTCCTGCTTCAATTGACCGACCTCGTATAGCCCTGCCACTTCTCCTCGCGCAGCGCCGACTTCATGATCTTGCCGGAGCCGGTCAGCGGCAGCGGCTCAAGGCGGATGTCGACCGAGCGCGGACATTTGTAGCCCGCGATCAAGGTGCGGCAATGCGCGATCACCATCTCGGAATCGAGCCGCGCGCCGTCCTTCGGCACGACAATGGCGTGCACCGCTTCGCCCCATTGCGGATCGGGCACCGCGATGACAGCGCATTCCCTGACTTGCTCGTGCTGGAAGATCGCGTTCTCCACCTCGCCGGAATAGACGTTCTCGCCGCCGGAGACGATCATGTCCTTGAGACGGTCGACGATATAGACAAAGCCGTCCTCGTCCATCCAGGCGCCGTCACCGGTGTGCAGCCAGCCATTGCGCAGCACACGCGCACTCTCCTCCGGCTTGCGCCAGTAGCCGAGCATCACACCGGCGCCGCGGATCGCGATCTCGCCGACCGTGCCGCGCGGCACCTCGTTGCCGGCGGGATCGACGATGCGGATTTCAACGCCCGGCGCTGCCCGCCCTGCCGATTTGCGCTTGCCCGCCAGCGGTCCTTCGAGAGCGTGGTACTCCCACGGCAGGATGGTCGCCAACGCCGCGCTCTCGGTCATGCCGTAACCCTGGTGAAAGCGCCAGCTCGGCAGCACGCGCATCAGCTTGACCAGCAGCGCATCCGGCATCGGAGAGGCGCCATATTCGCAATCCCTGACGCTGCTCAGATCATAGCTGCCGAACGACGGATGATTGAGCATCATGTTGAGCATGGTCGGCACGAACAGGCAGTAGTCCACTTTGTGCTCGGCGATGGTCCGCATTGCGAGCTCGGGCTCGAACTTCGGGATCGTGACGTGCGTGCCGCCGACCAGCGTCAGCGCGATCATCGGCGAGGTGCCGGCGAGATGAAACATGCCGGCCGAGTGCAGATACCTGGTGTCCTCGCGGAACCGGAGCGCATAGATCCAGACCAGCGATTCATAGATGATGTTGGCGTGCGACAGCATCACCCCCTTGGGGAAGCCGGTGGTGCCGCCGGTGTAGAAGATGCCCGCGAGATCGTTGTAGGCGCCGGATGCGTCCTCGATTGGCGCATGCGCGACGAGTTTGTCAAAGCCCTGCATGCCGTCGGGGACCCGTCCCTCGTCCAGATAGACCATCGCGGTGAGTGATTTCGCGCCACGCAGGCCTGATGCGATCTCGGCAAAGGCCTTGTCGACCAGCAGCAGCTTTGGCGTGGAATCGTCGATCGCATAGGCATTCTCGGCAACCGCCCAGCGGGTGTTGAGCGGCACCGCGACCGCGCCGGCCCACGCGATGGCATAGAGCGCCTCGATGTAGAGGTCGCTGTTGTGCGCGAGGATCGCAACGCGATCGCCGGCCTCGATGCCGAGCCGCCGCAGCCCGCCCGCGGCGCAGGCGACGCGATGGCCGATTTCCTTCCAGCTTCGCGACCGTCCCGCATGGATGGTGCCGGGCGCATCCTTGCGCAACTGCACTGCCGAGATGAGCGCCTGCGTCAGCTTCATGTTTCCTCCTCGCCGCCATGCGGCCGCGCACGCCCGCGGATGTTTCCGTCATGCGTGAAGCCGATATGCCGCCCGGAGATTTCAGTTGATAATCCGGACAGACGGTCTATTATTGCACAGCCAACGCGGCGGGTAAAGCCCTTGAAGGCACCGCCGCAGGGATCAACGAGCCCCGCAAAAGAGGGCGTCATGGGAGGGGAAGATGCGGAAGCCAATCACAACGCTTGCCGTGTGGGCGTTCGCGCTCACCGGCGCGCTCGGAACAGCGAATGCGCAGAAGGCATATGGTCCTGGGGTCAGCGACACCGAGATCCTGCTTGGCGCCAATGCGCCCTACAGCGGACCGGCGTCGATCTATGCGAGCTTCCCGAAGACCATGCTCGCTTATTTTGCGATGCTGAACGAAACAGGCGGCATCAACGGCCGCCACATCAACTTCGTAACCCGCGACGACGCCTATAGCCCGCCCAAGACCGTCGAGGTGACGCGTGCACTGGTCGAGAACGACAAGGTGCTCGCGATCATGGCGCCGTTCGGCACGCCGACCAACGCCGCGATCCAGAAATACCTCAACAGCAACGGCGTCCCGCAACTCCTCGTGCAGAGCGGCGGCACCCGCTGGAACGATCCCAAGCAGTTTCCCTGGACGACGCCCTACTCGCCGACCTACGTCAACGAATCCCGGATCATCGCCCGCTACGTGCTGCGCGAGAAGCCGGATGCCAAGATCGGCGTGCTCTTGCAGGGCGACGACATCGGCAAGGATTTTGTCCTCGGCCTGAAGGAAGGACTGGGCGCCAAGGCCGACACGATGATCGTCAAGGAGGCGATGTATCAATCGACCGAGCCGACAATTGACTCGCAGATCGTGAATCTGAAGGCGTCCGG
>DASVOL010000929.1:0-1704 GCA_036383375.1 Bradyrhizobium sp.
GAAGCCCGCCGAGCCGCCGCCGATGCCGACCGAGACGCCCTCCGACCTCGAAGCATCGTTGATCGCCGCGGTCAGCGAGGCCGCCGCCAGACGGGCGGACACGGTCAAGCCAGAGCCAACGCCGCCGCTGGAGCGCGAGCCTGAGATCCGCGCCGTCGCGCCCAGCCCGCCTGCTCCCAGTCTGCCCGCCAATGCGCCGCCCGCGAAGACACCGCCTGCAAAGACACCGGCCGATCATCTCGACGAGACGCTGCTCGCAGCGCTGGCCGAGATTTCCGGCCAGAAGCTCAAGGACGGCTCCAACCCGGACGCTGCGTCAAAGGACCCGGCGAGCCCGCCGGCCGACGACGGCCTGTCCGACATGATCCAGAAGTTCGCCCCGGATTCGAGCTTCCTGCGCAAGCAGTGACGGCGCCGGTCTTGTTCTGACGCGTTTTCTTCGCGCGAACCGGCATCGACTTTGCTCGCAAACGCGCTAAAGCGCGATGAGATTAGGTTGAATCGTCATCACGCTTTAGCTCCTTGTCTGAGCATGATCTCCGCGCAAACGCGTTCCGCGTTTGTCGCGAGGGAAAACCGCTTCGCACTTTTCCGGATCATGCTTTAGACGCCGGCGACCGACGCCCAGATATCGGCGAGCTTGCGCCGGACGGTCTGCATCCGCGTCTGCGGCGCGGCGACTTCCTCTTCCTCCGGCAAGCGCAGGCCGACCACATTGACGCGGCCGCCGCTGATGCTGCGCGCCACCAGCACGATCTCGTCGAGCGCCAGCTCGGCGCCTTCCTTCGGCGCGCGATCGAGATTGATGTCGAAATAATCCGCCAGCGTCAGCTTGGCCTGCTGCTCGTCGACCTTGACGCCGTAAATCTCGGCGAGCTCGCCCAGCGTATGCTCCCCGGACACCATGAAGTCGCCGAGCAGATGCGGATCGGGCGCTGACGACGGCGCCATGTCGACGAAGAAGCGATCGAGCGCCTCGGCGCGCTCCGGCGGCGCCAGCAGGTAGATGTAGTCGCCGGGCGCGACCGGATCGGCCTCGACGGGCGTCAGGATCCGCTGGTCGCGGATCACCAGCGTCGGCTTCGACCATGACGGGATCAGCCCGCGGCGGAAATACAGGCTCTTCGGCCGCACCGGATAGCCGACCAGCTGCTGCTCGAGCTGGCCGGGCAGATCCAGCTCGACCCGGCGCGGGCCGCGCTCGGCGCGCGGCAGCGCAACGTGCAGCCGCCGCGCCGCCGGGGCCAGCGTCCAGCCCTGCAACAGCAGCGAGATGATGACGACGACGAAGGCGACGTCGAAATACAGATAGGCCTTCGACAGGCCGACCAGCATCGGGATCGAGGCCAGGAAGATCGCGACCGCGCCGCGCAGGCCGGTCCAGGCGATGAAGACCTTCTCCCGCCAGTTGAACTTGAACGGCGCGAGGCAGATCAGCACCGCCAGCGGCCGCGCCACCAGCATCAGCGCGAAAGCCACCAACACCGCGCCGCCGGCGCTGGAGAGCAGACGATGCGGCGACACCAGCAGGCCGAGCAGCACGAACATCACGATCTGGGCCAGCCAGGTCGCGGCATCGAGGAACGTCACCACCGAATTATGCGCGCGGGTCGGCCGGTTGCCGATGATGATACCGGCGAGATAGACCGCGAGGAATCCCGAGGCATGCACGATCTGGGAGCCGCCGAAGATCACCAGCGCCGC
>DASVOL010000930.1:0-3096 GCA_036383375.1 Bradyrhizobium sp.
CCAAATCCCCTCACCGCTGTGGCGTCACCGGCGGCGGCGTAGGGCCGGCCGGCGGCACCGAGCCGCGGCGCGCGGCGGCGGCTGCAGACGCAGCGCTTTCTCCGAACGTCGCCTTGGCAATCTCGCCGATGCCGGCGAGCGAGCCCAGCACGCTCGTTGCCTCGATCGGCAGCATCAGGATTTTCTGGTTCGGCGACTCCGCAAGCTGGCCGAACGCCTTGATGTACTTGTCGGCGATGAAATAGTTCAGCGCGGCGACGTCGCCCTTGGCGATCGATTCCGACACCATCTGGGTCGCCTTGGCTTCAGCCTCGGCGAGACGCTCGCGCGCCTCGGCGTCGCGGAATGCAGCCTCGCGGCGGCCTTCGGCCTGCAGGATCTGGCCCTGCTTGGCGCCTTCGGCGCGCAGGATCTCGGATTGCCGCTGGCCTTCCGCCTGCAGAATGTCGGCGCGCTTGACGCGCTCGGCCTTCATCTGCCGGCCCATCGCCTCGACGAGGTCGGCCGGCGGCACGATGTCCTTGATCTCGATGCGGTTGACCTTGAGGCCCCAGGGCGACACCGCGGCGTCGACCACGCGCAGCAGCCGCTCGTTGATCTCGTCGCGATGCGACAGCACCTGGTCGAGATCCATCGAGCCCATCACCGAGCGGATGTTGGTCATGGTCAGCACGATGATCGCCTGGTTGAGATTGGCGACCTCGTAGCTCGCCTTCGCGGCATCGAACACCTGAAAGAACGCGACGCCGTCCACCGTCACGGTGGCGTTGTCCTTGGTGATCACCTCCTGCTCGGGGATGTTGATCACCTGCTCCATCATGTTCATCTTGCGCCCGATCCGATCGAAATACGGCACGATCAGATTGAGGCCCGGCGACAGCGTGCGGGTGTATTTGCCGAACCGCTCGATGGTCCAGTCATAGCCCTGCGGGACGGTCTTGATCCCGGCGAACAGCGTGACGATGACGAGAAGAACAAACGCGATCGCGAAAATGTCGAAGCCAGTCATGAAGTCCTCCAAGGCACCGCGAGACCCGCGAGACCGTCGCCAGGCACGGTCGTGCATTGGTCGGCAGGACCGCTCCGCCGGTTCAGCCGGCTGTTGTTCTCTCTAGCACATAGGAAGCGGTTGTCGGACTGCCAGATGCACGCAAGCTGAACGGCGGATGCATGAACGCTGAACGAACCGCGGTGTCCGCTGTCACGGATCGTTAACAATCAGATCCAGCCCTGAAGCTCGCGCAGCACGAGCTGGCGGATCACGTCCATGCCGCCGTCGCTGTCGTTGAGGCAGGGGATGGCCGCGAACTGCTCGCCGCCATTGTGCCGGAAGATCTCGGCATTCTCCTGCGCGATCTCCTCCAGCGTCTCCAGGCAATCGGCGGAGAAGCCGGGCGTGACCACGGCAATTCGCCGCACGCCGTCCCTGGCCAGCTTTTCGACCGTCTTGTCGGTATAGGGCTGCAGCCACTCGGCATTGCCGAAGCGCGACTGGAAGGTAAGGACCAGCCTGCCGGCATCGAGCCCGAGCCGCTTGCGCAGCGCGTTGGTCGTGGCGATGCACTGCGCCTGATAGGGGTCGCCCTTGTCGACATATGCCTTCGGCATGCCGTGGAACGAGGCGAGAATGATCTCGGGCTGGAACGGCAACGTCGCGAGGTGGTCGTTGATCGAGACCGCAAGCGCCTCGATGTAGTCAGGGTCGTCGTAGTAAGGCGGCGTCACCCGCAGGATCGGCTGCGCGCGCATGCCGGCCAGCACGCGAAACGCCTCGTCGCAGACGGTCGCCGACGTCGCCGCGGAATATTGCGGATAGAGCGGCACCAGCAACAGCCGACTGCAGTCCTGCGCCGACAGCGCCTCGATGCGCTCCTTGATCGACGGGTTACCGTAGCGCATCGCCCAGTCGACCACGACGTGGTCGTGATCGGCGATCGCCTCGGCCAGCTTGTCGGCCTGCGAGCGCGTGATGGTCTTCAGCGGCGACTCGTTCTTCGCGGTGTTCCAGATCTTCAGGTAGTCGCGCGCCTTGCGGGCCGGGCGAACGCGCAGGATGATGCCGTTGAGGATCAGCTTCCAGAGCAGGCCCTGATCCTCGATCACCCGCGGATCGGACAGGAATTCCCTCAGATAGACCCGCACGCCGGCGGCATCGGCCGTGTCCGGTGTGCCGAGATTGACCAGCAGCACGCCGACGCGCTCCGGCTTCGGCGCCGCGGCAGGCTTCGCGCTCTCGAAGGGAATCACCGTGCTCATGATGGCCTTGCGCCTAAAGTCCTTCGCTTGGGAGGCCTTGGGCTTCGCGCGTTGCTCCAACCTTGTCAAGCCGAGTGCGGGTTGGCTACGTTCCCGTCCGTGAATGGGGAGGAACCATGACGATCGCCGAATGGTGCGTCTTCGGGACGCTGCTGCTCTCGCTGCTGACGATCGTATCGGTGAAATGGGCCGGCATAAGCGGTTTCGACAATTCGAAACCTCGCGATCCCGATTTCTACGACGACCCGATCCGCTCGCGGGCGCTCGGCGCCCACCAGAACGGCATCGAGGCCTTCCCGTTCTTCGCCTTCGCCGTGCTGCTCGCCGAATTCCGCGTCGGCCCGCTGCGGCTGATCGACGAGCTCGCGGTGCTGTTCCTGATCGTGCGGATCGCCTACGTCTTCACCTATATCGGCAACCGCCCGACGCTGCGCTCGATCCTCTGGAGCATCGGCTTTGCAATCAACATCGCGATCTTCCTGCTGCCGGCGATCAGGGGATATCTGACGAGTTAGGCACGCCGAGCCCTGTTACCCCGTCATCCTGAGGAGCCCGCGCTTGCGGGCGTCTCGAAGGATGCACGGCCCGGCTGGTGGCCGTCGACCCTTCGAGACGCGCTACGCGCTCCTCAGGGTGACGGATCACTTGAAGTTCAGGTTTTACAAGCATGTCGCCCGTTCGGCCGCGACGTAGCCGAACAACAGCCCGAGCCCGAACAGCAGCACGAGGCCCGCGGCAGCGAATTCCAGGCCGCGCATGATCACCATGCCGCCGCCGTCGCGCGCGCCGCTCAGCCGCTCCGCCACGCCGCGCGCCGATACCGCGACCAGCGCGATCGCC
>DASVOL010000931.1:0-11409 GCA_036383375.1 Bradyrhizobium sp.
TGTCGCGGCCGTCGATCTTCTCGGCGACAACGGCGGCTTCGCCCTTGGCCTTGATGTTGTTGGCCTCGAGCTCGGCCTTCATGCCGTCATACTTGGCGCGGTTCGCCTCGGTGGCGCGCAGCGCCTTGCCGCGCTTCAGCAAGAAGTTGCGGGCGAACCCGTCCTTGACGCGCACGACTTCGCCCATCTGACCAAGCTTGGCAACGCGTTCCAGCAGAATGACTTCCATTTTCGTTCTCCTTTAGAGGCTAAGTATCGGGTTGAGTGGTTGGATCGAATGTCAGGCAGCAGGCAAAGGCGGCGGTCTGGTTTGTAGAAAGCGCTGGCGCAATCCGAACACGGCATCGGCAACGCCGAGCGCGAAGATTGCGATGATCGGCCAGCCGAACATGACGACGACGGCATAGATGCCGCTGAGCCAGAAGCCCCGATTGGTGAGCGACAGCGTCAGGGTGTGCAGCACCGCGAAGCCGACCAGCGCATAGGCGATGACGAGCGCCGCGGTGACGATCTGCGCCAGCAGCGCAAGCATGCCGCCGACGAAGCTGACGGCGATCGCCACCAGCAACGCGACCAGCGTCATGGCGGGGAGCGCCGTGGTGTGGAAGTCCGGCCACGGCCGGTTCAGCCGCCCGGAGGTTTGTGCAATCTTGCCGGCGAGCCACAGGCTCAGCGTCAGCGTGACCGTCGCAAGGATCGTTGCGGCGAGGGGCGCGAGGATCACCAGCATGTCGACCAATCGTTCGATCTCACCGCTGGGCAGGCCGTCGCCGGTGCTGAGCACCCTAAGCAGGCCGCGCCGCAAAGCACCGGTGACTGTGTCGGCATCGGAGCCGAGTGTGAGCAGCGCGGCGGTCGTGGTGATGACGGCGAAGGCTGCGATCCAGAGCAGGATGCGGCCGACGGGATACCATTCCAGCGCGGGCGGCTGCTGGGGGGCGTCATCGCCGGCTGCGCCTGCGATCGGCCGTCCGAGCAGCGCGAGGTGGCCGAGCCACCAGCCGGGCAGGGCGACCATCATGGCAAACGCGATGCAATAGGGAAGTCCGAAGATCGCTCCGAGCACGGAAGCGGCAGCGATGCCGCCGATGGCCGCGGCAAGCGGTCCCCAAGCGAGTGCCGACACCATCAGCGGCAGCGGCGCGAGAAAATACAGCAGCAACGAGATCAGCGCGCCCGAACTGATCGAGGCGAACATCAGCGCCGACGCGGCGCCGGCGGCAAGTGCAACAATGAGGATCGCGATCATCAGCTGTCCCGCCCCCTTTGAGCGGTTAGGGGTTCTGCTTCGAGAACCCCAACCATCGGCGACCGGACGACCCGGAAGCCTTATGAGAATGAGCGGCCGGCGGCACGTGCCGCCGGCCGGAAACAGTTAGCGAATAACGTAGGGCAGCAGGCCGAGGAAGCGCGCGCGCTTGATGGCGCGGGCGAGCTCACGCTGCTTCTTGGCGGACACGGCCGTGATGCGGCTCGGCACGATCTTGCCGCGCTCGGAGACGTAACGCATCAGCAGCTTGGAATCTTTGTAGTCGATCTTCGGCGCATTCGCGCCCGTGAACGGGCAGGACTTGCGACGACGGAAAAACGGACGGCGGGCACCAGCATCAGCCATGATTCATTACTCCTCGGTCGCAGCTTCTTCTTCGCGCGGACGGCGCGGGCCACGATCGCCGCGGAAGCCGCCGCCATCGCGATCACCACGGAAGCCGCCTTCGCGGTCGCCGCGGAAGCCGCCGCCACGGTCATCGCGCTCGCGGTCACGGTCGGCCTTGCGCATCATCGCGGACGGGCCTTCCTCGTGCTCTTCGACGCGCACGGTGAGATAACGGATGACGTCTTCGCTGATCCGCTCCTGGCGCTCGATTTCGGTGACGACAGCCGACGGAGCGTCGATGTTCATCAGCACGAAATGGGCCTTGCGGTTCTTGTTCATGCGGTAGGTGAGGGAGCGCACGCCCCAGCTCTCGGTCTTGGTGACCTTGCCGCCGCCCTGTTCGACGATACCCGTCATCTGGGCCGTCAGTTCATCCACCTGCTGGGTGCTCGCATCCTGACGCGCGAGAAAAACATGCTCATAAAGAGGCATGGTTGTCCTTTCCTGTGTTGGCGTGGTTTCCGGCGACAAGCCCTTCGAGACCTTCGGAAAGGACTCGAGCTGCTCAGAAGGCGGGAGCACGGGACGACGGGCCGACTGGCCCTGCCACATCAAAATCGCCACATCAAATGAAAGGGTGAATTTGCTGAGACCGTCCGTTCAGCTCCCGGCCGGAGCCCACGAATGGGGCGCGTTATACGGATTTTGGCCGCAAAGGCAAGGGTCCGCAGACGGGCTTGGCCCCTGGATTTGCGAGGGGTCGTAGCCCTCCGGGCCGTTCGGCGCAACTTCGCGCGGTTCCGTGTTGATTTCTTTGTTTGTATGTCATACAAATATCTCACGGGAGGATGATCGATGGGTTCGGAGACCGCCAGCGGCATGCCTGCGCCCGATCCGAAGCACGCGGTCCGCGCGACTCGGTCGGCGGGGCGCAAGATGCGCTCGCTGCTGCTCGATGCCGCCAGCCGCCTGTTCAAGGAGCGTGGGCTCTCGGGCACGTCGATCTCCGACATTGCCGCAGCGGCAGACGCCTTTCCGAGCCAGATCACCTATTACTTCCGCACCAAGGAAGCGCTGTTCGTCGAAGCCGCCAGCCGCGACATGCTTTATCTCGCGCGCGCGACCGAGCAGGCCGCCCTGACGGCCCACACGCCACGCGATTACACCCGCGCCTTGGCCGAGACCGTGACCGCCACCGACACGGTCGCCTTCTTCGCCGAGGCTTTGGCGCTGACACGGCGCCGGCAGGATCTCGCGCCTCTGGTCGAGCGCACCATCGAGCGTCTGCACAGTGAAGGCGCACGCGCCTATGCCGGTCAGGTCGAGCGGCACGGCTGGCGCTCGCTGCGTGCGCCCGAGGAGAGCTCGCGGCGGTTCTGGGCGATTGCGATCGGCGTGATCGTCGAAGGTTTTGCGATGGGCCGCGGCGCCGAGGAGATGTGCCGCGAATTGCTGCGCGCGCTCGGCGAGCAGGCGACATCGCCATCGACCAATGACGGATCGCGGCTGCGCCTGGTCGGCGATCGCGACATTTCATCCGCAACGGACGGGGAGACCAGCTCATGACCGCGCTTCGCATGCGTGCCCGCGATTTCCTCACCGAGGACGAACTGGTGGCTGTGCGGGAGCGCACGACGTGGAAGGGCGCAGCCCTGATCGTGCACGCCTGGGCGCTGATCCTGGGTGCGATCGCGCTGGTCGCGTGGTGGCCCAATCCGCTGACCTACCTGCTCGCGGTCGCGATCATCGGCTCGCGCCAGCTCGGGCTCGCCATCCTGATGCATGACGGTGCGCATGGCTGTCTGTCGGCGAACGAGAACACCAATCTGATGCTGAGCCAGTGGTTCTGCGCCTATCCGATCTTCGCGGAAACCCGCGGCTATCGCCGCTATCATCTGCAGCACCATGCAAGGACGCAGCAGGAGGACGATCCGGACCTCGTGCTATCGGCGCCGTTTCCGATCACCAAGATGAGCTACCGCCGGAAATTCCTCCGCGATATCACCGGGCAGACCGGCTACCAGCAACGCAAGGCACAGCTGCTCAACGCGATCGGGCCGAAAGACTGGCCGCTATCGCGGCGCGCCGCCAATTTCTGGCAGAAGCTCGGGCCGCAATGCGTCACCAACGCGCTGCTGTTCGCAGGGCTCGCCGCCGCGGGCGTGTGGTGGGCCTATCCGCTGCTGTGGCTGGTGCCGCTGCTGACCTGGATGATGGTGATCACGCGCATCCGCAATATCGCCGAACACGCCGTCGTGCCTGACAGTTCCGATCCCCTGCGCAACACCCGCACCACGCGGGCCAATATCCTCGAGCGGCTGTTCATCGCGCCGTACTACGTGAACTACCATCTCGAGCATCATCTGCTGTTCTACGTGCCCTGCTACAACCTGCCGCGCGTCCACCGCATCCTGAGCCGAAGCCGCTACGCCGACAGGATGGAAGTCCAGCCGGGCTATGCTGCCGTGCTGCGGCTGGCGACCGCCAAACCCAATCGGGAAGACCGCCCGGGCCAATTGGTCAACAGCGCGCGCCGGGCGCAGGCCGGCGCCGAGGTTAACGCCGACCAGAATGCCGGCGGATTCTAGGCCGGGCCGGCCCCGGCGTCCCCAGGGTTCCGCGCGCGCGGCTTGACATCGCGCCCCCCATCAGTGTCTTACGGCCCGGTCCGAGGCCGGTTGCAAGATTTGGTTGCAGGGAATTGGCCCGGACCCGCTGTGGCGCGTTTCGCGCGACGGGATACCGTTTTCCCCTGCGGCAGGCGCGTCGCTTGCGCGGGGATCACGCTCAACAAGGTAGGGAGCGCCGATGACGGCAGCATTCACATTTCCCGGGCAGGGCTCGCAGGCGGTTGGCATGGGCAAGGCCCTTGCCGACGCCTTTCCGGTCGCCAAAGCCGTGTTCGACGAGGTCGATTCCGCGCTGGGCGAGAAGCTGACCGCGATCATCTGGGATGGTCCGGGCGAAACATTGCAGCTGACGGAAAATGCCCAGCCGGCCCTGATGGCGGTCTCGATCGCCACTCTGCGTGTGCTCGAGAGCGAGGCCGGCTTCTCGGTCGGCCAGAACGCGGCCTTCGTTGCCGGGCACTCGCTCGGCGAGTATTCGGCGCTGGCTGCGGCCGGCAGCCTGACCGTCAGCGACACCGCGCGGCTGCTGCGGACCCGCGGGCTTGCCATGCAGAAGGCGGTGCCGGTCGGCGCCGGCGCGATGGCGGCGCTGCTCGGGCTCGATTACGAGGCGGCGGTCGCCGTCGCCAATGAGGCGGCGCAGGGCCAGGTCTGCCAGGCCGCCAACGACAATGGCGGCGGCCAGGTGGTGGTCTCCGGCGACAAGGCCGCCGTCGATCGCGCGGTGGAGATTGCGAAAACCAAAGGCGCAAAACGCGCCATGCTGCTGCCGGTGTCGGCGCCGTTCCACTGCAAGCTGATGCAGCCGGCGGCCGATGCGATGGCCGAGGCGCTGGCCGGCGTCACCATCAAGGCGCCCGCGGCGCCGCTGGTCTGCAACGTGCTGGCGTCCGCCATCACCGATCCCGACGAGATCCGCCGGCGCCTGGTCGAGCAGGTCACGGGGACGGTTCGCTGGCGCGAGTCGGTTGCCTATATGGCAGGCCAGGGCGTGACGCGGTTCTTCGAGATCGGCGCCGGCAAGGTGCTGAGCGGCCTCGTCAAGCGCATCGCCGATGGCGCGGTCGGCGTATCCGTCGGCGGCCCGAACGATATCGCTGCGGCCAAGGATGCACTGGCAGCTTCGGCTTAAAGCAGCCGGAAGGAGAATTCGATGTTTGATCTGACTGGCAAGACGGCACTCGTGACGGGTGCAACCGGCGGCATCGGCGGCGCGATCGCGCAGGCGCTGCATGCCCAGGGCGCGACGGTCGCGATCTCGGGGACGCGGCGCGAGGTGCTGGACGGCTTCGCGGCCAAGCTCGGCGAGCGCGTTCATGTGCTGCCGTGCAATCTCTCCAGCAAGGATGACGTCGAGGCGCTGGTGCCGGCGGCGGAAGCTGCGATGGGGCAGGTCGACATCCTGATCGCGAACGCCGGCATCACCCGCGACAACCTGTTCGTGCAGTTGCGCGACGAGGATTGGGACGACGTGATCGCGGTCAACCTGACCGCGACATTCCGCCTGGCGCGCGCGGCGACCAAATTGATGATGCGCAAGCGCTTCGGCCGCATCATCGCGATCACCTCGATCGTCGGCGTCACCGGCAATCCGGGGCAGGGCAACTACACCGCGTCGAAGGCCGGCATCATCGGCCTGATCAAGACGCTGGGCGCCGAATACGCCAAGCGCGGCGTGACCGCGAACTGCATCGCGCCGGGCTTCATCAAGACGCCGATGACCGATGCGCTCAACGACAAGCAGCGCGAAACCATCCTGGCGAAGGTTCCTGCGGCGCGGCTCGGAACGCCCGAGGACATCGCTGCGGCAGCCGTCTATCTGGCCTCGAACGAGGCCGCCTACGTCACCGGACAGACGATTCACGTCAACGGTGGGATGGCGATGATCTGAGCTGGTTGCTGGCTCTCGCAATGCGGCGAAAAGCCGTTTTCGGGAGCCGGTTCAGGCGTGTAGTCAAGGCTTTGGAAGTATGATAGCTGAACCCCCCATGGATGGGCAAAGAACGCCATTGCAGGATTTTGAAACCCTGTATATTGGCGTGGCGACGCCTGCCGTCCGCCGGGGCTTTAGTCGGCTACGACCGGGCCGAATCAAGACTATGCGCGACTGAGTAATCGAGACGACCACGATGGCTCGTATCGTCTTGGGGTCGGGTCCAATGGAACAACGAGGTTGAACGATGAGTGAGATTGGCGAGCGGGTTAAGAAGATTGTGGTCGAGCACCTTGGTGTCGAACCCGAGAAGGTGATCGATAGCGCGAGCTTCATCGATGACCTCGGCGCCGACAGCCTCGACACGGTCGAGCTCGTGATGGCTTTCGAAGAAGAATTCGGTTGTGAGATTCCCGACGACGCCGCGGAGACGATTCTGACCGTGGGCGACGCGACCAAGTTTCTTGAGAAGAACGCGAAGAGCTGACGCCGATCGCGAAGTTGACGGGGCCGGACGGACCGTGATCAAGCGGTCCCCCGGCTTCTTATTATTAGCCGCGCATTGCTGGCCGGAGACGTTGAAATGAGACGGGTTGTCGTCACGGGGCTGGGCATGGTTACACCGCTCGGCTGCGGCGTTGACGCAACTTGGGCGCGTATCCTCGCCGGCGAGAGCGGCGGCAAGAAGATCGACACGTTCGAAGTGTCCGACCTGCCGAGCCAGGTCGCCTGCTACATTCCGCGCGGCGACGGCTCCAACGGCACCTTCAATCCCGATCAGTGGATGGAGCCGAAGGACCAGCGCAAGGTCGACGACTTCATCCTCTATGCGATGTGCGCCGCCAGGCAGGCGCTCGACGATGCCGACTGGCATCCGAAGTCCGATGAGGACCAGTTCGCGACCGGCACGATGATCGGCTCCGGCATCGGCGGCCTCACCGGCATTGCCGAGACCGCGGTGCTGCTGAAGGAGCGTGGACCGCGCCGGATCTCTCCCTTCTTCATTCCGGGCCGCCTGATCAATTTGGCGTCCGGCTACGTCTCGATCGAGCACGGCCTGAAGGGGCCCAATCATGCGGTCGTCACGGCGTGCTCGACCGGCGCGCACGCGGTTGGTGACGCAGCGCGGCTGATCGCGCTCGGCGATGCCGAGGTGATGCTCGCGGGCGGCGCCGAATCGCCGATCTCCCGCATCGGCATCGCAGGCTTCTGCGCGGCGCGCGCACTGTCCACCGGTTTCAACGACACGCCGGAAAAGGCATCGCGGCCCTACGACAAGGATCGCGACGGCTTCGTGATGGGTGAGGGCGCCGGCGTCCTCGTGCTCGAGGAATACGAGCACGCCAAGCAGCGTGGCGCGAAGATCTACGCCGAGGTCACCGGCTACGGCCTGTCGGGCGATGCCTTCCACATCACCTCGCCGCCGCCGGACGGCAATGGCGGCTTCCGCAGCATGAGCATGGCGCTGAAACGCGCTGGCCTCGCGGCATCCGATCTCGACTACATCAATGCGCACGGCACCTCGACACTGGTCGGCGATGAGATCGAGCTCGGCGCGGTCGAGCGTCTGCTCGGCAATGCAGCTTCGAAGGTTTCGATGTCCTCGACCAAGTCGGCGACCGGACATCTGCTCGGCGCGGCAGGCGCGATCGAGGCGATCTTCGCGGTGCTGGCGATTCGCGATAACGTGGTGCCGCCGACCATCAATCTCGACAATCCGTCGGTGCAGACGGCGATCGATCTCGTGCCGCATACGTCGCGCAAGCGTGACGTGAATGTGGCGCTGTCCAATTCCTTCGGTTTCGGCGGCACAAACGCCTCCGTGATCGTGCAGCGCGTGACCAATTAGTAGGTCGGTAGAGCGTTTTCGAGCGAAGTGGGTACCGGTTCGCGTGAAGAAAACGCGTCGATATAAGAATCTGAAGTCCCGTTCCGATGCGATCGGAATGGGACTTTCGAACTAGTCCACCGTTTTGCCGTATTCCGCGGTGACTCCTAATAGCGGGCGTATGCTATTGGCAGGGCAGGGGTTTGTCCGGCCACGATTCAACCGGCAGGATATTGGTTTGCATCGATGAGTGAGAGGCCGCCCATTTCACCGAGGAGTCCACGTGCGGCGCTGGAGCCCGAACAGGTTCCGCCGCCGCCCAAGCGTTCGGATCGCGCCCGCAATCCCTTCGTGATCGTCGGCAATGCCATCTTCACCATCCTGATCATCCTGATGATCGGGGCCGGCGCCACCTACTACTACGGCAAGCAGACGCTGGAATCGCCGGGGCCGCTGCAGGAAGACAAGATCGTCAACATTCCCGCGCGTGCCGGCAAGCGCGACATCGCCGACGTGCTGTCACGCGAGGGCGTGATCAACGTCAACCCGTGGATCTTCATCGGCAGCGTGTTTGCGCTGAAGGCGAGCTCCGATCTCAAGCCCGGCGAATATTCGTTCCAGAAGAATGCGAGTTTGCGCGACGTCATCGCGACCATCGTCGACGGCAAGGTGGTGCAGCACGCCATCACGATTCCGGAAGGTCTGACCTCGGAGCAGATCGTGACGCGGCTCACCGACAACGACATCTTCACCGGCTCGGTGCGCGAGATTCCGCGCGAGGGCACGTTGTTGCCGGAGACCTACAAATTCCCGCGCGGCACCACACGCGACCAGGTGATCCAGCGCTTGCAGCAGGCGCAGAAGCGCGTGCTCGCCGAGATCTGGGAACGCCGCAACACCGACACGCCGCTGAAGTCGCCTGACCAGCTGGTGACGCTGGCCTCGATCGTCGAGAAGGAAACCGGCCGCGCCGACGAGCGCAGCCGCGTCGCCGCCGTGTTCGTCAATCGCCTGCGGCAGAGGATGAAGCTGCAGTCCGACCCGACCATCATCTACGGACTGGTGGGCGGCAAGGGAACGCTGGGGCGTCCGATCAAGCGCAGCGAAATCACCCAGCCGTCGCCCTACAACACCTATGTGATCGATGGCCTGCCGCCGGGACCGATCGCCAATCCCGGCCGCGCCTCGCTGGAGGCGACCGCCAATCCGGCGCGCACCCGCGACCTGTTCTTCGTTGCCGACGGAACCGGCGGCCACGCCTTTACCGAAACCTACGATCAGCACGCCAAGAACGTCGCCAAGCTGCGCGCCTCGGAAAAGCAGATCCAGAACGACACCGTCGAGCCCGCGGATGATCCGGCACCGGCCGCCGCAGCGCCCGGCGCGGCCGATACCAATCCCACGGCGGCCACGCCGGCGAAGCCCACCAATCAGAAGAAGCCGCCGCGCAGTGGTCGCCAGGGCGCAGCCCAGCAGACCATTTCGCCGCCCGTTGTGCAGCGCTAAAGCGCGATGCGATCATCGCGCTTTAGCTTCTTGTTCGAGCATGGCCTTTCGGAAATCCGCTTCACGCTTTCCCGGACCTTGCCGTAGCTCTGCATTTCCGGAGGGTGGACGTAATTCCACTTTCACGGAATCCGTTCTAAGGTCGCATCGGCTGCCCACGAGTCTCGTCGTCTCCGGGTGAGTCCCATATCCTTCTGTTGGAGAGTTTCACGCGATGGCGCTATCGAGCATGACCGGCTTTGCCCGAAGCCATGGCGCGAGCGGTCCCTATACGTTCGAGTGGGAACTGAAGTCGGTAAACGCCAAGGGCTTTGACCTGCGGTTGCGGCTGCCGCCGGGTTGGGACGAGCTGGAAGCCCTCGCCAAGAAGCGGGCCGGCGAGTTGCTGTCGCGCGGCACGGTCTACGCCAATCTCACCGTCAAGCGCACCGATGCGGCGCAGACCATCCGGATCAACGAGGACGTGCTGGCCGCGGTCGTGAAGGTCGCAGGTGAGCTCGCGCAGCGGATCGATGCGGTGGCGCCGAGCATCGACGGACTGCTCGGCATCAAGGGCGTCATCGAGGTGGTCGAGCCTGACAGCGATGAGGACGAGGACAAGGCGGCGCGCGAGGCGGCGGCGAAGGCGTTCGAGCAGGCGCTCGGCAGCCTCGTCGAGATGCGCCGCCGCGAGGGCGATGCGCTGGGCCAGATCCTGATGCAGCGGATGGACGAGATCGAGCGGCTCGCCAAGCGCGCCGAGACGGCTCCCGGCCGCAAGCCCGAGGCGATCAAGGCGCGGCTTGCCGAGCAGATCGCAGCATTGCTGGAGACCTCCGATCGCTTCGATGCCGACCGGCTGAGCCAGGAGGCGATCCTGATCGCCACCAAGGCCGATATCCGCGAGGAGCTCGACCGCATCGCCTCCCACATCGGCCAGGCCCGCGAGATGATCGGCAAGGGCGGACCGGTCGGGCGGCGGCTCGACTTCCTCGCCCAGGAGTTCAATCGCGAGGTCAACACCTGCTGCTCGAAGTCGAACGACGTCGAGCTGACCAACACCGGGCTTGAAATGAAGAACGTGGTCGAGCAGTTCCGCGAACAGGTCCAAAATCTGGAGTGAACGATGACGGCGCAGGGTTTTGACGGCGTTGAGCGGCGCGGACTGATGTTCGTCCTGTCGTCGCCCTCGGGCGCCGGCAAGACGACGCTGTCGCGCATGCTGCTCGAGCGCGAGCCGGGCCTGAAGATGTCGGTGTCGGCGACCACGCGCTCGAAGCGCCCGGGCGAAGTCGAAGCCCGCGACTATTTTTTCGTCGACAAGCAGAAATTCGAGAGCATGGTCGAGCAGGGCGAGTTGCTCGAATGGGCGACCGTCTTCGACAATCTCTACGGCACGCCGCGCGCCCCGGTCGAGGCGGCGCTATCGGTGGGGCAGGATGTCCTGTTCGACATCGATTGGCAGGGCACGCAGCAACTTCATCAGAAGGCCAGCGTCGACGTCGTGAGGGTCTTCATCCTGCCGCCGTCGGCTGCCGACCTCGAGAAGCGTCTGCACACCCGCGCGCAGGATTCCGAAGAGGTCATCCGCGGGCGGATGAACCGCGCGAGTCACGAGCTGAGCCACTGGGCGGAGTACGACTACATCGTCGTCAACCAGAACGTCGACGACGCGTTCGCCGAGGTGCAGTCGATCCTGAAGGCCGAGCGTCTCAAGCGGGAGCGCCGTACCGGCCTTACGGAATTCGTGCGCGGGCTGCAGCGCCAACTCGAGAAGTAACCCGCCGGAACCATGATGCGATCCGGGGATCGCATCATGTCTCATCTGCTTTCTTGAGCGTCCGCTTAGTTCGCCGCGCTGCGCGCCAGCCGCTGCAGCATCGCCGCGATCTGCTTGTTGTCCTGCTCGGTTTGATCCGGCGCGCGCGGTGCCTCG
>DASVOL010000932.1:0-4376 GCA_036383375.1 Bradyrhizobium sp.
CCCGGTCGCAGCACCTCCGGCGCCCGAGCCTGCGCCGCAGCCGGCCTCGAGCTGGGCCACGCCGAGCCACGAGCCGGCGCCGAGCTGGGGCACTTCTGACAGCGAGCACCACTAACTGAACCTGTATTGGTTCACCTGATCGAAGCCGCAGCGGACGCCGCTGCGGCTTTTTCCGTACCGGGTGGTCCGTAGTATTGCGGAGACACGATTCGCCGCCGGCGCCGCCCGCAGCGCGTCAAACCGTTGCGCGATTCCGGGTTAGGCGTGTCGTTCAACCGGAACGGGAGCCCCAGTCTTGTGGTGCAAATGCAACACCCATCAACCAACGTATGGCGAGAGTGCCAGAACGCCTAAAAAGTCGGCAGATGCATGTCTTTTCGCCTTCTCCAAAATGGGGGTGCGTTTCAGATTGAACACACGCGATTTTGTTGCAGTCCGTTATCGCGCGCCCTGGGGGCCACCGGAGCTGGGCTGTCTGGAAAAGTAGATGGGGATCGTCATGAAGAAACTGGCTTTGTTAGCAACGGCGCTAGCAATGATTTCGAGCTCGGCAATGGCAGCTGACATGGCGGTGAAGGCCGTCAAGGCGCCGCCGCCGGCTCCCTTCGATCCCTGGGACATCGCCTTCGGCGCCGGCATCATGAATGACTACATCTTCCGCGGCGTCACCCAGTCGAACCACAATCCGTCGGTCACCGCCTATTTCGAGCCGCGCTACAACGTCAACAAGGACCTGCAGCTCTACATCGGCACCTCGACCGAGAGCATCTCCTTCGCCAACCGCGCTGCGGCCGAAGTCGACGTCTACGGCGGCATCCGTCCGACGTTCGGCGCCTTCGCCTTCGACATCGGTGTCTGGGGTTACCTGTATCCGGGTGGAACCTGCTACTTCGGCGCACCCACCGACACCGCAGGCAAGCCGCTCGGCGCGGAGTGCGCCACCAACTTCCTGGCGAACGGCAACGTCATGAAGAAGGACGTCTCGTTCTTCGAAGTCTACGGCAAGGCGACCTGGACCATCAACGACAACTGGGCGTTCACGATCAACGAGTACTACTCGCCGAACTTCCTCAACACCGGCGCCTGGGGCAACTACTCCTCGATCATCGGCAAGTACACCGCGCCCAGCACCGTGTTCGGTTCGAGCGGCGTCGGCATGTACGTGTCGGGTGAGTTCGGCCGGCAGTGGCTCGGCACCTCCGACAGCTTCTACGGCGTCCCGGCGTTCCCGAACGGCATCAAGTATGCCGACTACAACACCTGGAACATCGGCATCGGCTTCACCTACAAGGTGTTCACGCTCGATCTGCGCTACTCCGACACCGACCTGTCGAAGGGCAATTGCAGCGCCTTCACCAGCGATTTCACCGCGGGCGGAACCACCAACGTCACCCCGATCAATCCGGGCGGCACGGGCTCCAACTGGTGCGGCGCGGCAGGTATCGCCAAGCTCTCGGTCGACCTGACCGCGATGTCCAACCTGAAGTAATTTCCTCATCCGAGGATCGCAGGGGGCGGCAGAGCAATCTGCCGCCCCCTTTGTTTTGCGGGTCCTGGTCGGTGCTTGGCCGGCCGCCTTCGCCTATGGCTGACGCCGCAAGGGGTAGCCGCAGGTCGTACCCGTGGCTGCCTCCGTCAAAGCAGTTACGACGCGGCGGCCTCGACCTTGTCGCGCAGGGTGAAGCGGTCGCCGTCGCGGACCAGCGACACGTTGCGCTGGTGGAAGGCGTCGAGCGTCGCGCGGTGGCCGATCGAAACCACCGTGGTATCGGGCAGCTTCTCGGCGATCAGTCTGTACAGCGCGGCCTCCGACGGCTCGTCGAGCGAGGCCGTCGCCTCGTCCAGGAACAGGAATTGCGGCGCATGCAGCAGCGCGCGGGCGATGCCGAGCCGCTGCTGCTCGCCGAGCGACAGCATCCGGTTCCAGTGTGCCTGTTCCTCGAGCCGCGCCGCGAGCTGCGGCAGTCCGACCGCGGCGAGGACCTCGCGGACCCGCCCCGCATCGTAGCTCGCGGCCTGGCCCGGATAGACCACCGCATCATGCAGCGAGCCGATCGGCAGATAGGGGCGTTGCGGCAGCATCATCAGGCTGGCATTGGCCGGAATATTGACCGCGCCGCGGCCGAACGGCCAGATGCCGGCCACCGCGCGGAACAGCGTGGACTTGCCGGCGCCGGAGGGACCGGTGACCAGGGTGCGTTCATTGTCGCGAAGGCTGAAGCCGTCAGCCGCGAGCAACGGCTTGCCGTCCGGCAGGGTGACCAGGAGATCGTCGAGATCGATCGTGTCGCCGGCTGCGGGCTTGACGTGGATGATGTCCTGCCGCTGCGCGAGCGCATCGCCACCGCGGATCGATTTCTCGAAGCCGTCAAGACGCGCGACCACCGACTGCCACTCAGCCAGCGTCCGGTAGGCCGTGATGAAGAACGACAGTGAATCCTGCACGCTGCTGAAGGCGGAAGCGGTCTGCATCATGCCGCCGAGCTGGATCTTGTTGGCAAAATAGGCCGGTGCGATCAGCACGTAGGGGAAGATCACGGCGGCTTGCGAATAGGCCGAGGTGAACGCGGTCAGCTTCTTGGTTCGTTGCATGATGTCGAGCCAGTTTCCGACCACGAAACCGAAGCGATCGAGCAATCGCGTGCGCTCGGCCGGTTCACCGTGCAGCAGTGCGATCTGCTCGGCGTTCTCGCGGGTCCGCACCAGGTTGAAGCGGAAATCGGCTTCGAACCTTTGCTGCCGGAAGTTGAGGTCGACCAGCGGCCTGCCGATCAAATGGGTCAGGACCGTTCCGAGGATCGCGTAGACCAGCGCGCCCAGCACCAGGTAGCCCGGAATCGCGAGGTCCTTGCCGAACAAGTGCAGCGGCGCCTGATTGGAAAGGCCCCACAGGATGAACACGAAGGAAGCAAGCGTCACCACGGCGCTCAGCAATCCGATCCCGAGCGCCAGGGTCTGCTCGACGAAGCGCTGGGTGTCGTCGGCGATACGCTGGTCCGGGTTATCAGCCGCGTCGCCGAGCAACTGCATGCGGTAGTGGTTGGCATCGTGCAGCCAGCCGCCGAGATAACGCGTGGTCATCCAGCGCCGCCAGCGGATCTGCAGCCATTGATTGAGATAGAGCTGGTAGACCTTCAGGCCGATCCAGAACGCCGCGAGCACGCAGAAGTAACCGATCTGATAGGTGAAGACCGCCTGATCACGCTCCTGAAGCGCGTTGTAGAAAACATTGTTCCAGCGGTTGAACAGCACGGTCAGAAAGACGGCGGCGAGCTCGAGTATCACCACCGCGGCCAACAGCCCGCGGCCTGCCCATTTGTCTTCGGAGTTGAAATAGGGCGAGGCGATGCGCCACACCGTTGCGAGCGTCGAGCGAATGTTTTTCACAGATTATCGTCTCCGGGGAAGTGGCCGCAACGGCCTGAAGAATCGGGACAATCGCAGTGCACCTCGACTAAAGTCGTAGGTCTGGCATGCAAGCGTTGGCTTGTCCCGGCAACCGAGTCAACCCTAGCATGACGATAACGGCGAGGGGCGGGGGACCTTCGATTTTTCGCGAGGATGTGAGCGATCCTTACCGATCGTTCATTCGCGAGCCGGGGCTGCAAACTTTCCGACGGACTCCCGCAATCGCACCAGCGTGCCTGCCTGCACCGAGGCTGGGACGCTGCATAAGAATGTGGGAAGGACCCCGAGATGAGCACCTGGAATCAAATCTACAATCCGCTGGGCAATGCAGGGCTGTCGACGCTAGCCGCCGCCATTCCCGTGGTCACGCTGCTGGTCTTGATCGCCAGCGGCAAGGTGAAGGCGCATATCGCGGCCATCATCGCCGTGATCGTGACCAACCTGATCACGATCTTTGTGTTCACGATGCCGGCCGGCATGTCGATCCGCGCATCGATCCTCGGCATCGTCACCGGGTTCTTCCCGATCGGCTGGATCGTGCTCAACGTCATCTTCCTCTACCAGGTCACGGTGAGGTGCGGGAAGTTCGAGCTGTTGAAGCGCGCGGTCGGCGGCGTCACCGAGGATCGCCGCCTGCAGCTGCTGCTGATCGCATTCTCGTTCGGCGCCTTCTTTGAGGGCGCCTCGGGCTTCGGCACGCCGGTCGCCATCACCGGCGCGGTGCTGATCGGGCTCGGCTTCTCGCCGCTCGCAGCCTCCGGCCTGTCGCTGATCGCCAACACGGCGCCGGTCGCCTTCGGTGCGCTGGGCACGCCGATCCAGGGCCTCGCCTCGGTCACCGGGCTCGATCCCTATATCCTCGGCGCCATGGTCGGCCGGCAATTGCCGCTGTTCTCGCTGATCGTGCCGTTCTGGGTGGTGTGGGCGTTTGCGGGCTGGCGCGGCATGAAGGAAGTCTGGCCGGCGAT
>DASVOL010000933.1:0-2517 GCA_036383375.1 Bradyrhizobium sp.
ATATCCCTGAGTTGCCCGACGTGTCAAGTCGCCTGGCCGAGCGCCGGCGGCCGCCGGCTACTTTGCATGGGGTTGTTTTCGATATTTTGGCACCGCCGCTTGCGGCGGCCCCAAAACTCAGCCCGCTTTAATGCCGCACCACCAGCACCGAGCATTTGGCGTAGCGCACCACGTGCCCGGCATTGGAGCCGAGGAAGTAGGTGCGCATCGCCGGGCGGTGCGAGGTCATCACGATCAGGTCGGCCTTCATGTTGGCGGCCTCTTCGAGGATCTCGTGATAGATGCCGCCCTGGCGGACCACGCCGGAGATGCGCCCGGGCGCGATACCGGATTCGCGCGCGACGATGGCGAGCGCTTCCTCCGATGTTTCACGCTGCTGGCTGTCGAAATCCGCCGGGACATATTCGGCGAGCATCACCGGCGTCATCGGCAATACGTTGAGCAGACGCACCGCGCCGTTCCAGGTTTGCGATAGCGTCGCAGCGGTTGCGATCGCCGGCTTCGCCAGATCGGTATCGGCGAGGTCGATCGGCACGAGAATGGACTTGTACATCTGCGCCTCCTGTCCGCGATTGGTCTGGAGCCGTTTGGTCCCTGTGCCGGGACGCGCGCCTTCTTGTTCTTCGGTAGCTCGTCGTGTCGCCGCGAACCGGTCCCCCTGTCGCGCCAGCATCAATATAGCATGGCCGAGCGGCGCTGTCCGCTAGCGTCAGCCGCGTGAGGCCTGCTTCAACAGTTTAGGGCTAACGAACAGCACGAGCTTGCCGCGCCGGAAGGAGACGTCGTTCCAATCGTCGGTCGCGAAGTCGAAGACGGCGAGCCCCGAGGTCGGCAAATTGTCGCCGAGCGCGCGCTTGGCGGCCTCGTCGCCGCTGCCGGTCAGGGTCAACGCGAGCTCGTGCATGCCGGGATTATGGCCGATCAGCATCAGCCGCTTCGGGTCGGTGACTGAGGCCATCCGGATCGCGGTCAGCAACTGCGCCGGATCGGCGCCGTAGAGATCCGGCACGAATTCGGCCTTCGGCGCGGGTCCGGCGCCCTTCAGCGCCTCGCGCACGATCTCCCAGGTCTGCGTGGTGCGGACCGCCGGCGATACCAGCGCCAGATCGGGCAGGGGCGGGTGGCGGGCGATCCAGCCGCCGATCTCCGCCGCATCGCGGTGGCCGCGCTCGTCGAGACGGCGGTCCTGGTCCTGCCCCGAAGGCGCGTCGGTTTCGGTCTTGGCGTGACGCAACAGCAGCAAACGGCGCATGGACTTCCATCTCGATTCGGTCTGGTCGAATTAAATTCTACAGGCGCATGCCCTGGACAAGGTGACAAGCGCCCCAGCGGTTCGTAAGAAACGACATGAGCGAGACTTCCACAAGTGCGGCAGACGGCCCCGACGCGGCGGCCTCGCCGTTCCGCGACCGTCTGGCATTCGACCTCGACGTCGACATCTGCGTGGTCGGGGCGGGGTTGGCCGGCCTGACCGTGGCACGCGAGGCGGCGCGGCTTGGCGCCAGCGTCGCCGTGCTCGAGGGCCGCCAGGTCGGCTGGAACGCCTCCGGTCACCATCTCGGCACCGTGATGCCGGGCTTCGGCCTGCCGATATCGGATGTGATCGAGCGCGTCGGCCTCGACGATGCCCGCGAATTGTGGGCGCTGTCGAAGGAGGGTGCCGATTATGTTCGCGCCACCGCGACCGAGGAGCTGATCCCCGGCATCAGCGCGAGCGACGGCGCGCTGGAGGTCTCCAATGTGGATGTCGGCGAAGCGCTGATCAGCCGCCTGCAGACGCTGGGCGAGGATTTTGCCACCGAAGTCGAAGGCTGGCAGGTCGATCGCGTGCGCAGCGTGCTGAAGACCGGGCGCTATTTCCACGGCATCTATTATCCGAAGGCACTCCAGATCGACGGCCGCAAATATGTGCACGGTCTCGCCGCGCTGGCGACGCGGGCGGGTGTGCGGATCTTCGAGGAGACGCCGGTCGTCAGCATCGATTTTTCGGGCATCCGCAAACGCATCGTGACGCCGACGGCGCGGTTGCGTGCCAACCATATTGTGCTCGCCGGCAATATCCATCTCGGCGCACCGCTGAAGCGTTTGTCGGATACGCTGCTGCCGGTGTGGCGCTATGCGGCATTGAGCGAACCGCTCGGGGAACGGCTGGCGGAGGCGATCGCCTTCTCCGGCTCGGTCGTCGATAGCGACGGCATCGACCATTTCCGCGTCGTCGATGGCGATCGCCTGCTGTGGGCCAGTCCCGAGACCACCTGGGACGCACGGCCGAAGCGGTTTGGTGCGGCGGTGCAGCGTCGCATCGCCACGGTGTTTCCTCAGCTCGGCAAGGTTCCGATCGCCGACACGTTCGGTGGCGCGGTCGGTGTCACCGTACACGGCATGCCGCAGATCGGGCAGTTGCGCAGGGGCCTGTGGGTGGCGAGCGGCTTCGGCCGGCAGGGGCTCAACACCTCGGCGCTCGCCGGGCAGCTGATCGCGCGCAGCATCCTGTGGGGCGACGATCGCTGGCGGCTG
>DASVOL010000934.1:0-1709 GCA_036383375.1 Bradyrhizobium sp.
ATCGCGCTCTCGCCTTCGTGCTGGAAGCCGAGATAGCTCGCGGCGACGCCCTTGTTGGCGGCGATGTCCTTCGCCGAGCCCGAGAGCACGAACTCGCCGAGCTCCATCACATAGGCGCGGTCGGCGATCTGCAGCGCGGCCTGGGCGTTCTGCTCGACCAGCAGCACCGAGACGCCGGCTGCGCGGAGTTCGCCGACGATGCGGAAAATGTCGGCGACGATGATCGGGGCGAGGCCGAGGCTCGGCTCGTCCAGCATCAGCAATTTCGGCGCGCCCATCAGCGCGCGGCCCATCGCCAGCATCTGCTGCTCGCCGCCGGATAGCGTACCGGCGAGCTGCTTGCGCCGCTCCTTGAGCCGCGGAAACAGCGTGTAGACCCGCTCCAGCGAAACGGCCGCGGTTGCCTTCGCGATCCGGAAGGCGCCGAGCTCGAGATTGTCCTCGACATTCATGGTGCCGAACAATTCGCGATGCTCGGGCACCAGGCTGAGGCCGGTCGCGACGCGGTCCTCGATGTCGAGCGGCGCCATGTCGACGCCGGCGAAGGTGGTGCGGCCGCGCAGCGGCAGCACGCCCATGATGGCGTTGAGCAAGGTGGTCTTGCCGGCGCCGTTGGCGCCGATGATGGTGACGATCTCGTTCTCGCCAACGTCGAGCGAGACGCCCCGCACGGCCTCGACCTTGCCGTAGGCGATGTGGACGTCGGCAACCGTCAGCAGCGCACTCATGCGGCGGCTCCGAGATAGGCCTTGATGACGTCGGGATTGCGCTTGATCGCGGCCGGCGTGCCTTCGGCGATCTTGGTGCCGAAATCCAGCACCACGATGCGGTCGGCGAGATCCATCACGAACCCCATGTCGTGCTCGACCAGCAGCACCGACATGCCGCTGTCGCGCAATTGCCGGAGCAGCGCGGCGAGCCGCTGCTTCTCCATGTGGCGCAGGCCGGCCGCCGGCTCGTCCAGCAGCAGCAGCATCGGGTCGACGCATAGCGCCCGCGCGATCTCGACGATACGCTGCTGCCCGAGCGACAGCGAGCCGGCGAGCTGGTCGATCTGCTCGGAGAGGCCGACGCGTTCGATCTGCCGCGCGGCTTCCGCGAGTAGCTTCGCTTCATCAGTGCGGTCGAGCCGCAGCATGCTGGAGATCGCCCCGGAATTGCCGCGCAGATGAGCGCCGATCGCGACGTTCTCGAGCACGGTCATATCGGGCACCAGCTTGACGTGCTGGAAGGTGCGCGCAACGCCGAGCTTGACCACCTCTTGCGGCGGAGCGTTCGCGACTTCGTTGCCGAGCACGGCGATCTTGCCGCTGGTTGCGGCCAGCACGCCGGTGATCAGGTTGAAGGTCGTGCTCTTGCCGGCGCCGTTCGGGCCGATCAGCGCGACGATCTCGCGGGCGTTGACGTCGAACGAGACGTCGTTCACCGCGAGCACGCCGCCGAACTGCTTGCGCGCCTTGTCGATGTGCAGCAGGACCGGAGAGGTTCCCGCCGCCCGCTCGCGATGCTCCAGCTTCACCGACGTGTCCGGCGTCTTGCGGGCCGGCTTGAACGGCAGCTGCGACATCAGCCAGGGCCAGACGCCTTGCGGTGCGAGCTGCAGCAGCAGCACCAGCATGATGCCGAACACGATGGTCTCGAGCTGGCTCTGGCCGCCGAAGATGTAGGGCAGGTAGCTCTGCAGCACCTCTTTCAGGATCACGACGATG
>DASVOL010000935.1:0-6353 GCA_036383375.1 Bradyrhizobium sp.
CGCCTGCATCGGATTCACGATCGAGGCAATACCGGCGGAAACGTCGCGGATCATCAGGAAGCTGACGCCGACGCCGACGATGATGGCGGCCCCGAGGATCATGGCAAGCAACATGACGGCCGACGCGTAGCTGTTCGCCGCGTCCTGCGCGGCCTTGTCCGCGCCGACATTGTTGAGGTCGATGTCCTTGCGCAGGATCTCATCCGCCTCGAGGCCGATCTTGTTCACCGTCTTGGCGTTCAGCTCGTGCGCGTCGTGCGGGATCTTGCCGGCATCCTTGCGCGAGAGGGCCATCACCTCCTCGGTACCCTTCTTGTAACGGGTCCAGGTGTCCACCCATTGATTGTAGAGCGCGCGCTCCTCGGGGGAGGTGATCAACGGTTCATAGATCGCGCGGAACTTGGTGTTGGCCTCGACCACGGTCGCGAGGGTCTTCTCCTGCGCGAGCTTGTCCTCCAGCGTCTCGGACAGCATGTGCTCGCGGATCACGTTGCGGTATGTGATGACGCCGGCGCGCAGATCCCCGAGCGCACGCACGGACGGCAGCCAGCTGGTCGTGATGTCGACGGTGTTGGCATTGATCGACCGCAGATTCATGACCGCCAGCAGGCCCATGCCCGTTATCGCAACAAGCAGGAATGCAACCACGGCAATGATCTTGGCGCGGATCGAGTATTTGGCGAACATCGTGGGGTCTCTTGGATATCAGGCTCGCGAGGCCCGATCGAATGGCTGGGGGCGCGGCGGTGCGCCGCAGATATCAAAGCCAGCCCCCCTCCTTAAGTAGGGTTAATTTGGTTCACCGTTGAACTACGGAGATATCAGTCATCAGCCCGACATGATGCGCGACAGGCGCATCAAGGCATCAATGCCAGCGCGTCCGAGAAGAACTCCGGCCCGCCGAAATTGCCTGATTTCAGGGCAAGCACCATCTCGCCTTGTCCAGCGCCGACCGCGCGCAGAACCGGCACGCCCGCAGCGATTTCCGCCCCGACCAGGAATCCCGGGATACAAAGGCGGTCGACCACGGCGCCTGAAGTTTCACCACCGGCAACCACCAGCCTGTGCACACCCGACCGCACCAGCCCCTCCGCGAGGTCGGCCATCGCCTGCTCGATCGCATGTCCGGCTGCATCGCGGCCATGACGGGATTGCAGAGCGGCCACTTCCTCCGGAGTCGAACTGCTGGCGATCAGGATTGGACCGGTGCCGAGCCGCTCCTTCGCCCAGGCGAGCGCACGCTCGGCCTCATCCCTGCCGGCGATCACCCGCTCGGGGTCGAGGTGCAGGACCGGCATCACCTTCTCGGCGCTGGCGATCTGGCGCAGGGTCGCCTGCGAGCAACTGCCGGCGAGGCAGGCGGCCGGCCCGCCGATCGCGGCGCCGGTCACAGCATTCACGGCAGCCGACTTGGTCTTGCCTGCAGCGACCAGCGCCCGCGCCAATCCAAGCCCTATGCCGGAGGCGCCGACCGAGAGACCATGATCCAGCGCGACCTGCCCGATGGTCTCGAGATCGCGGTCGAACACCGCATCGACAACAGCAGCGCCGATGCCCGCGCGCGCGAGCTCGGCGAGCTTCGCCCGGACGGCCTCGGTGCCGCGGGCAAGCGTCGCCAGATCGACCAGGCCGACCTTGGTCTTGCTCTGGCGCGCCAGCACGCGGACCAGATTGGAATCATGCATCGGGTTGAGCGGATGGTCCTTCAGCGGGCTCTCATTGAGCGGCACCGAGCCGACGAACAGATTGCCCTGATAGACCGTGCGGCCGGTTTCCGGGAACGCCGGCGTCACCAGCACGATATTGTCTTTGGAGTCGGCGCGCAGCGCGTCCATCACCGGACCGATATTGCCGGCGTCGGTCGAATCGAAGGTCGAGCAGATCTTGAACAGGACATGCCCGGCGCCGCGGTCGCGCAGCCAGGCCTCCGCGGCACGCGAACGCGTCACCGCAAGGCCGGCCTCGATCGAGCGGCTCTTCAGCGACACCACGACGGCGTCGACCTCCGGCAGCGCGAGATCGTCGGCGGGCACACCGATGGTCTGCACCGTGCGCAGGCCGGCGCGGGTCAGCGTGTTGGCGAGGTCGGAGGCGCCGGTATAGTCGTCGGCGATGCAACCGAGTGCGAGTGTCACGGCTTTACTCCGGCATAGGGCTTGAACCAGGCGAGACCCTCGGTGGTCTTGCCGCGCGGATTGTATTCGCAGCCGACGAAGCCGCCGTAACCGAGCCGATCGAGCTCGCCGAACAGGAACGGGTAGTTCAGCTCCTCGCCGTCTGGCTCGTTGCGGGAGGGGATCGAGGCGATCTGGATGTGGCCGATGATCGGCATCATCTCGCGCAGCCGCATCGTGACGTCGCCATGGATGATCTGGCAGTGATAAATGTCGAACTGCAGCTTCAGGTTCGATATCTTCAGCTCGTTGATCAGGTCGCGCGCGAAGATGAAGTCGTTGAGGAAATAGCCGGGCACGTTGCGCGGATTGATCGGCTCGATCACGACGTCGAGGCCGTGCGGCGCGAAGAACTCGGCGGCATACGCGACCGATTTGCGAAATGCAGCAACCGCTTTGGCATCACTGCGGTCGGCAATCCCGGCCATCAGATGCACGCGTTTGACGCCGGTCGCCTGCGCATAGGGCAGCGCGGTCTTCAGGCTCGCTTGCAGATCCGCGAAGCGATCCGGCAGCGCCGCAAATCCCTTCTCGCCGGCGTTCCAGTCGCCCGGCGGCAGGTTGAACAGCGCCTGCGTCAGCCCGGCCGCCTTCAGCCGCTTGCCGACCTCCTCGGCCGGATGGTCGTACGGAAACAGGAACTCGACCGCGGTGAAGCCCGCTTTCGCCGCCGCGTCGAAGCGGTCGAGGAACGGGACCTCGTTGAACATCATGGTGAGGTTGGCGGCAAAGCGGGGCATTACGGAATCCTGTTATTTCGTGCCGGGAAGCTTGGTGCCGGTGACCTGCGCATACATCCGCGCCACCGACGCATCGTCGTCACGGCCCATGCCGGCGGCCGATGTCATCAGGAACATCTGCAGCGCCGCGGCCGAGACCGGCACCGGGAAGCGCGCATTGCGCGCCATGTCCTGGATGATGCCGAGGTCCTTGACGAAAATCTCCACCGCGCTGCGCGGCGCATAGTCGCCGTCGAGCACATGCGGCATGCGGTTCTCGAACATCCACGAATTGCCTGCGGAGGCCGTGATCACCTCATAGACCTTCCGGATGTCGAGGCCCTGCTTGGCGGCAAAGGCGATCGCCTCCGAAGCGGCCGCGATGTGCACGCCGGCCAGCAGCTGGTTGATCATCTTGAACGCGGCGCCCTGCCCTGCGGCATCGCCGAGCTCGTAGAGCTTGGCCGCCATCGCATCCAGCGCCGGCCGCGCCTTCGCAAACGCCGCCGCGCTGCCGGAAGCAAGAATCGTCAATTCGCCCTGCGCCGCGCGCTGCGCGCCGCCGGAGATCGGCGCATCGAGATAATGCCGCCCGCTCGCCTCCAGCTGCTTGGCGAGGCGCCGCGCGATATCGGGATCCATGGTCGCCGAGGAAATGAAGACCGCGTCCTTGGCCAGGGTCTCGGCGGCGCCGTCCTTGCCGAACAGGATCGCCTCGGTCTGCGCCGCATTGACGACAACGCTGACGACGATGTCGGCACCTCTGGCCGCCTCGGCCGGCGTTTTGGCACCCTTGCCGCCGTCGGCCACGAAGCGCGCGACGGCATCGGCCGAGACGTCGCAGCCGGTCACGACAAGACCGGCGCGCCTGAGCGAGGTCGCCATGCCGTATCCCATCGAGCCCAGCCCGATGACGGCGACGTGCGGTGTTGCGGAACTGGACATGCGGCGATCCTCAAATTTTTACTTGATTGCGCATGGAACGGTTTCCCATCTTTCCGGATCATGCGCGTTTACTGCTTGCCTATCACGGCTTGGCCGCGCTGCCAAAGCATGAGACAAAGCGGAAAACGGATGGCGCCAAGGCAAAATTAGGCGTGCAAAATCAGGCGGACGAAAGCGGATGAGCGAAACCAGGCTTCGTGAGGACATCTGCCGCTTCGGCCGCTCGCTGTTCGAGCGCGGGCTGACGCCGGGCTCATCGGGCAATATCAGCGTCCGCCTCGACGACGGCGGCTGGCTGGTGACGCCGACCAACGCCTCGCTCGGTTTCCTCGATCCGGCGAAAATGTCGCGGCTCGACGGCAATGGCCGGCTGGTCTCGGGCGATGCCCCGACCAAGGAAGTGCCGCTGCACACCGCGCTCTACCAGACGCGCACGAGCGCCGGCGCCGTGGTGCATCTGCACTCGACCCATTCGGTCGCACTCTCGATGCTGCCCGAGATCGACCCGCGCGCGGCGCTGCCGCCGATGACGGCCTATTACGTCATGAAGTGCGGCCAGACCGCGCTAGTGCCCTATTATCGCCCCGGCGACCCCGCCGTTGCCGACGCGATCCGGGGGCTGGCGGGAAAATATTCATCGGTGCTGCTCGCCAATCACGGCCCCGTCGTCTCCGGCGACACGCTGGAAGCGGCGGTGTTCGCGACCGAGGAGCTGGAGGAAACCGCCAAACTCTATCTGCTGCTGCGCGGGCTGAACGCGCGGTATCTGTCACCGGAACAGGTGGCGGATTTGACCAGGACGTTCGGGCTCGTGCTGCCGGATCACCCTCACTAGATCAAGCAAAGGTGAGATATGCGGAGAACGGTCATGATGAGATTCACGGGATTGGCATTCACTGCGCTGCTGGTCGGCGGCATGGTGGGATCGACGGCACAGGCCGAGCAGACCTTGCCCGACCTGCTGGCGGTGCAGCTGCGCGCGCAAGGCTATGCCTGCGACAAGCCGCTCAAGGCCGAACGGGACGACAAGCTCTCGAAGCCCGACAATGAGGCCTGGACGCTGACTTGCAGCAACGCAACCTATCGCGTCAGCCGCGTCCCGGATCTAGCCGCGAAGGTCGAGAAGGTCGAGGAGGGTAAGTAGGCTCGGGGCCCGCATGGTAGCCGCCGCGGCGCGACGCCCTCTCGCCGCTCGCGGCGTGTTTTAGCCAGGTGAAGTGACATAGGTGCAAGAGATGGCCGGACAGGCACGACCGATGCTGGTTGAGATCGAGGCGGCTGCCCGCGTCCTCGACAAGGTGGGACGGCATTTCCGCTGGTGGCCGGTTACGACGAAATCATACGACGAGCTTGCCGCAACCGATCCGACCGGGAAAAGTGAATTCGATGGGGTCGTCGAACAGATGCTGATCGCCGCCGCCAATGCGAGAGTTCAACAGACCGGATCGTAGCCCGCATGGGCGCAACGGCATGCGGGACTGAGATCCGCCGGTGTCGCTTCGCTCATCCGGGCTCCGCGAGGCGGCTACTCGCCACATACTCCGGCGTCATCCTGAGGTGCTCGCCGCCTTCGGCGAGCCTCGAAGGATGGGGTTACGGCAGTGCATGCGGCCATCCTTCGAGGCGCGCAATAGCGCGCACCTCAGGATGACGTGGACGCACGTGGAGAGGTCCTGAAGGCTACAGCCCCAGATACGCCTTGCGCACGTCGGGATTGCCGGTGATCTCGGCGGCGGTGCCCTGCATCAGCACGCGGCCGGTTTGCAGGATGTAGGCGCGGTCGGCGATCTCCAGGCACTCGGCCATGCGCTGCTCGACGATCAGGACCGTCATGCCGGCGTCGCGGATGCGCTTTACGGCCTGGAAGATCTCGTCGACCAGCTTCGGCATGATGCCCTGCGACGGCTCGTCGAGCATCAGAAGCCGCGGCCGCGTCATCAGTGCGCGGCCGATCGCGAGCATCTGCTGCTCGCCGCCGGACAAGGTCTCCGCGCGCTGCTCCAGCCGCTCGCCGAGCCGCGGGAACAGATTGAACACCAGATCGAGCGGCGCATCGCGGTCGGATTGACTGCGATAGAGGTAGCTGCCGAGCCGCAGATTGTCGCGCACCGAGAGCCGCGGAAACAGCCGGCGGTTCTCCGGCACGAAGGCGATGCCGCCGGCGGTGATGACGTGCTGCGGCTGGCCGTCGATGCGCTTGCCGTCGAAGGTGACGATGCCGGCACGCGGCCGCTCGGCGCCGGCGATCGATTTGAGCAGCGTCGACTTGCCCGCGCCGTTGGCGCCGGCGACGCAGACGATCTCGCCCTTGGTGACGTCGATCGACACCGAGGAGATCGCAACCAGGCCCTGATAGGCGGTGGTGACTTCACGCACCGACAGCATGACGATCCCCGAGATAGGCAGAAATGACTTCCGGATTGCGGACGACCTCGGCCGGTTTGCCCTCGACCAGCACCTTGCCGAGATTGAGCACGATGGCGCGGTCGACCAGCGGCATCACGATTTCCATCAC
>DASVOL010000936.1:0-2082 GCA_036383375.1 Bradyrhizobium sp.
CGCGGCACGGCGCGCACCCGCACGGTGAAGATCATTCTCGACGGCCCCGCCCCCGAGACCGGCGCAACGATCCATGCCGGCGACAAGCAGGTCGGCACCATGGGCTCGACCGCCGGCGAGAAGGGCCTCGCGCTGGTGCGCATCGACCGCGTCGCCGATGCGCTCGACGCCGGCCTGCCGCTGACCGCGGGTGGGCTTGCGCTTCATCTCGCCGATCCTGATGCCGTCCGCATCACACCCAAACAGACCGTTGCATGAGCCGTACCGCACAGCTGCATCCCGACGGCAAGACGCGTTGCCCGTGGCCGGGCGAGGATGCGTTCTACGTCGCCTATCACGACAATGAATGGGGCGTGCCGGAATATGACGACCGCGCGCTCTATGAAAAGCTGATCCTCGACGGCTTCCAGGCCGGACTGTCCTGGATCACGATCCTGCGCAAGCGCGACAACTTCCGCAAAGCCTTCGACGATTTCCAGCCTGAGAAGATCGTGCGCTACACCGACAAGAAGGTGCATGCGCTGATGAACGACGCCGGCATCGTCCGCAACCGCGCCAAGATCGAAGGCACGATCGCGAGCGCGAAGGGCTATCTGGAGATCATGGAGAAGGGTCCCGGCTTCTCGAAGTTCCTGTGGGACTTCGTCGACGGCAAGCCCAAGGTCAATCAGTTCAAGACCACCGCGAGCGTGCCGGCCTCGACGCCGGTCTCAATCAAGGTCTCCAAGGAGCTCGGCGCCCGCGGCTTCAAATTCGTCGGCCCGACCATCGTCTATGCCTTCATGCAGGCGACCGGCATGGTCAACGATCACCTCGTCACCTGCTTCTGCCACGAGGCGTGCAGCGGCAAGCTCCGCACACCGCGGCTCAAGAAGAAATGACTGCGCGTCGATCGACGGAGACCACCCGCGCCTGGCAGCGGATGTTGTCGGGACGCCGGCTGGACCTGCTCGACCCGTCGCCGCTCGATATCGAGATCGTCGACATTGCCCACGGACTGGCGCGGGTCGCGCGCTGGAATGGGCAGACCTCCGGCGCGCACATCTTCTCGGTGGCCCAGCACACGCTGCTGGTCGAGGCCGTGATGCGCCAGCAGACGCCGCGCGTCGATATCAGCCATCGTCTCGCTGCATTGCTGCACGATGCGCCGGAGTATGTCATCGGCGACATGATCTCGCCGTTCAAGGCCGTGCTTGCCGGTGAATACAAGGTCGTGGAGAAGCGGCTGCTGTCGGCGATCCATATCCGCTTCGGCCTGCCTGCGGTGCTGGCGGACGAGATCACCCAGCAGATCAAGGCCGCCGATCGCGGCGCGGCCTATCTCGAGGCAACGCATCTGGCAGGATTTTCGCAAGCCGAAGCCAGGCGGCTGTTCGGCCGCGATCCGGAATTGCCGGAAGCCACCGAGCGCGACTATCTGACGCCATGGACCGCCGCGAGGGCTGAAAAGCAGTTCCTCGAGCGCTTCAAGGCATTGCACGTGCAGTAGGTGCGACAGCACGTAGCGCGCTGCCGGTTGCGCCGCAAAACGCAGTGCGGCCATCGCGCCACCCGGCTTTGCCCGCCCGGGAGCAGCCGTTATAATCGGGCGCACCGATAGCCAAGGACCATCATGCTTCACGTCTGCTCGCTCGCCGCGCTCTCCGACACGGTTCGTGCCACCGGCGCCAGCCACGTGCTGACCGTGATGGCCAATGTCGACCAGGTGCAGCGGCCGCCCTCCGTGCTTCCGGCCAACCATCTGAAGGTGTCGATGGACGACATCGTCGAACAGATGGACGGATTCGTTGCCCCCAACGAGACGCATATCGAGCGGGTGCTGACCTTCGTGCGCGGCTGGGATCGCCGCGCGCCGATGGTGGTGCATTGCTACGCCGGCATCAGCCGTTCGACCGCCAGCGCATTCGCCACCGTCTGTGCGCTCAATCCGCACCGCGACGAAATGTCCATCGCCCGGCAGATCCGCGAGGCCTCGCCGATCGCGGCGCCCAACCGGCTGATCGTCAGCCTCGCCGACAAGGCGCTGGGGCGCGAGGGCCGGATGCTGCGCGCGCTCGATGCGATGGGCCCCGGCAGCATGAG
>DASVOL010000937.1:0-24064 GCA_036383375.1 Bradyrhizobium sp.
GCAGGTTTCCATGCCGAGGCCCTTCACCGCGCTGACCATGTCGCAGACCTGATCGAGATCGCGGTCCTTGGGACTGCGCCAGGCCGCGGCCATGCAGAAGCGGGTGGCGCCGGCGTCCTTGGCGCGCTGCGCGACCGCGACCACCTCGTCCCGCGGCATCAGGCGGGTGGCCTTCAGGCCGGTGTCGTAATGCGCGCTCTGAGAGCAATAGCCGCAGTCCTCCGGGCAGCCGCCGGTCTTGATGCTGAGCAGGCTCGCGGTTTCGACGTGGTTCGGATTGAAGTTGGCGCGGTGGACGCCCTGCGCCTGAAACATCAGGTCCGCGAACGGCAGGTTGTAGAGCGCCTCGGCCTCGGCGCGCTGCCAGTGCTTGCGGAGCGGTGCGCTGCTGTGGCGTTCGGTCCGTTCGATCTCAACGACATCAACCATCGGGCTTGCCTTTTTGCTTGTGAAGATCATAGATAATTATGTATATTATCTATGATATTTGACTTAGAATGATGCTAGCCTAGCGCAAACGAGAGCGCACCCGTTTTTATGATAGATAATCTATGAGCAGCGAAGGCGAGAACATGACGACCGCCGGGCGCATTGCCGAGGCGATCGGCGAGCGCATCATCGGCGGCGCATTGCCGCCGGATGCGCCGCTCCGGCAGGACCATGTCGCGCGGGAATTTCATTCCAGCCACGTCCCGGTGCGCGAGGCCTTCAGGCAATTGGAGGCGCAGCATCTCGTCGTGGCGGTGCCGCGTCGCGGGGTGCGGGTTGCCCCGCTCGACACCAAGTCGGTCAAGGAGATCGCCGAGATGCGCGCCGCGCTCGAGGTGGTGGCGCTGCGCAATGCCGCTCCCAGGTACACATCCGCCCATCTGGCGCGGATCGAGGTCGCGCTGATCGAAGGCGACAATGCCGAGACGGTTCAGGAATTCGAACTGGCCAACCGCGCCTTCCATTACGCCCTGGTGGCGCCCTGCGCGATGCCGCGTCTGCTCGCCAGCCTCGACGGACTGCAGCTTGCCAATTCACGACTGGTGTTCGCGATGGCGCGCAACGCCGGCTGGCGGCCGCGGCCGAGCCAGGATCACCGCGTGATCCTGCAGGCGCTGCGCGCGCGCAACATCGAGCAGGCCTGCAGCCTGCTCGCGCGGCATATTCAGACCATCGAGCGGCTTGCCCTGCCGGCGGCGTGATCGGGAGCCGCGATCCGTTCCACGTTAGTTTTTCTCGCACCATGGGCGAGTTCTTGAAGATTGTCCGGCTCGCAACCGAGAGATACGTTCACCCTGAACGGGGACACGGGGCAGCATGGTGGACGACATGAAGGTGCGAGCGGGCCAGTGCCATTGTGGCGCCGTGCGTTTCGAGGTGACGCTCAGCGACGACTTCAATTCGATTCGCCGCTGCACCTGTTCCTATTGCCGCATGCGCGGCGCCGTCGTTGCCATGGCAGAAATGGGCGGGATCAAGATCCTGCAAGGCGAGGACCTGTTGACGAGCTACCGCTTCCATACCGGATCAGCGCAGCACTTCTTCTGCTCTCGCTGCGGAATATACACGCATCATCAACGGCGATCCGACCAGAGTCTCTATGCCGTCAACGTGGCCTGCCTCGACGGGGTAAGCCCGTTCGATTTCCCGGAAGTACCTGTGATGGACGGCGTCAATCACACCAACGATACCGGCAAGCCGACGCGTCGCGCAGGCACACTGCGCTTCATCTCAACCGACTAGCGGTCACCGTCTGCAACGACCGCGCGACAAGATTGAGTTGAACCATCATCGCGCTCGTTGGTAGCGTTGGAGCGTCGTCGAACGACGCGGACAACGGTTCGCTTGAAGAAAGCGCGTCAAGACAAGACTCGGGAGCTTCGGTTCTCATTCGATCAGAACCGAAAATGCTCTAGGCGATCGCGACGATCTCCAGCTCCTGCGCGCCCGAGCCTGCGACGTCGCCCACGGCTTTCCCCATCAGCGATCTCGCCACCGGCGAGACGAAGGAGATCGAGCCTGCCTTTGGATCGGCTTCGTCCTCGCCAACGATGCGATAGGTCTGCACCCGGCCATCGGCGCGGCTGAACGTCACGGTGCTGCCGAAGGCAACGGTTTCGGTCGAGGCGGGGTCGGGGACGACCTGCGCGGTGCGGAGCCTTTCGGTGAGATAGCGTGTGTCGCGCAGCGGGACCGCCGACTGCCGTCGCCGTTCGTTGACGTCGTCCAACTGCTGGGCGGCCTCGTAGGCCTCGCGCGCCTCCAGGAGCTGGCGCTCCAGCGCCTTGCGTCCTGCCTCGGTCACCAGATTGGGGTGCGGCGATATCGGGCGGTCCGGCAACAGCGTTTCGGACGCGGTCTCGGCGCTTTCTTCCTTGGTAAACGCAACGCTCAATCCAGAACTCCATCGATGAGGCGGCCAGTATAGCCCCGCCTGACCCGTGCCGCTAATGCGCGATGGGATTAGGCTGGGCCGTCATCGCACCTTGGCGCGTCGATCACGCATGATCCTTCCGGATCTAATGCGACGTGGGCTGTTCCGTCTTGCCCCGACGGCCAAAGCGGTTCTTTACACCCTCGCGCCAGCCCTGGAAGGTGACAAACAGCATCGGCACCAGGAAGATGCCGATCGAGCTGGCGGCGAGCATGCCGCCGAACACCGCGGTGCCGACCGCACGGCGGCTAATTTCGGCGGCGCCGGTCGCGACCACCAACGGCACCAGGCCGAGGATGATGGCGATCGAGGTCATCATGACCGCGCGGAACCGCATTTGCGCGCCCATCGTCGCAGCCTCCATGATCGGCCTACCGGCCTCGCGCTGCTCCTTGGCGAATTCGACGATCAGGATGCCGTTCTTGGCGGCGAGCGCGATCAGCACCACGAGGCCGATCTGGCCGTAAAGGTCGAGGTTAAGGCCGGCAAGCTTGATGCCGAGATAGGAGCCCAGCACGCCGACCGTGACCGACAGCAGCACCGGAATCGGGATCGTCCAGCTCTCATACAGCGCCACCAGGAACAGATAGGCAAACAGTACCGCCAGCGCGAGGATGATGCCGGTCTGGCCGGAAGCCGCCTGCTCCTGATAGGCCGTGCCGGTCCATTCATAGGAGTAGCCGGAAGGTAGCGTCGTCTTGGACAAGTCGGCCATCGTCGCGATCGCGGTGCCCGAGGACACGCCCGCGGCCGGGCTGCCGTTCACCGTGACCGAGCGATAATTGTTGTAGCGCGTGATCACCTGCGGGCCGGTGACGATGCGCAAGCTTGCGATTGAGCGGATCGGCACCATCTCGCCGCCGGTATTGCGCACATAGATCTGCCAGATGTCGGGGATGTCGCGGCGGTCGGCCGCATCGCCCTGCACGTTGACCTGCCAGGTGCGGCCAAACAGGTTGAAATTGTTGACGTAGATGCCGCCGAGCGTGGCCTGCAGCGCGGTGAACACGTCGGCCATGTTGAGGCCGAGCGCCTGCGCCTTGGCGCGGTCGATATCGAGATAGACCGATGGGTTGGTCGCGGTGAAGGTCGAGAACACGCGGGCCAGATTCGGATTGCGGTTCGCAGCACCGATCAACCCGCCCATCACGCTGCTGAGCGACGCCGGGTCCTGCCCTTCCAGTGCCTCGAGCTGATATTCGAAGCCGCCGGAGGTCGAGAGCCCGATGATCGGCGGCAGGTTGAACGGCAGCACCGAGGCCTGGCGGATCTGCGATCCGCCGACGAAGGTCTGCCCGATCGCGGCCTGCACCGATTCGGTCGTGGCCTTGCGGTCGGCGAACGCCTTCATGCGCGCCACCATGAAGGCGGAATTCGGCTCGCTGGCGCCGTCGAGCAGCGAGAAGCCGATGATCGACAGCACGTGGTCGATCGCCGGATTCTTCTTCAACAGCGCCTCGACCTGCTTGGTGACCTCGCTGGTGCGCGCCACCGATGCGCCGTCAGGCAGCTGCACGGCGATGAAGAAGGCGCCCTGGTCTTCCTCGGGCAGGAATCCGGTCGGCGTGATCTTCGAGACGCCGAACACCGCGCCGGCAAACACCAGCACCGCAACCAGCGACAACATCGCCACGCGGACCAGCCGCTGTACGATGCCGGCATAGCGGTCGCGGACCCAGTCGATGCCACCGAGCACCCGTCCCATGATGCCGCGGCGCGGCCCGCCGTGACGCAGGAACACCGCACACAACGCCGGCGACAACGTCAGCGCGTTCAGCGCCGAGATCACCATCGCGGCGCTGATCGTCACCGCGAACTGGCGGAACAGCGTACCTGATATGCCGGGAATGAACGCGATCGGCACGAACACCGAGAGCAGCACCAGCGAGATCGCGATGATCGGCGCCGTGATCTGCGCCATTGCCTTCTTGGTGGCGTCGGCCGGCGACAGCTCCGGCTCCTCCTCCATGACGCGCTCGACGTTCTCGACCACGACGATCGCGTCGTCGACCACGATGCCGATCGCCAGCACCATCGCCAGCAGCGAGACCGTGTTGGCGGAATAGCCGAGCGCCAGCAGCACCGCGAAGGCGCCGATCAGGCTGACCGGAACCGCGACCGCCGGAATCACCGTGGCGCGCAGATTGCCGAGGAACAGGAACACCACAATCACGACGAGCACGAAGGCTTCGCCGAGCGTCTTCATCACTTCCTTGATCGTATCGGAGACGAAGGTCGTGGAGTCGTACTGTACGAGGTAGGTCAGCCCAGGCGGGAACCGCTCCGACAGCCGCGCAAGCGTGGCCTGCACGGCCTTGGCCGTGGTCACGGCGTTGGCGCCGGGCGCAAGATAGATGCCCATCGGCACGCCGGGATTGCCGTCGATCCGCGATTCCGAATCCGAGTTCTGCGCGCCGATCTCGACGGTTGCGACGTCCCTGATCCGCAGCACCGAGCCGTCGGGATTGGCGCGCAGCACGATGTCGCCGAACTGCTTGGATGTCGTCAGGCGGCCCTGAGTCTGGACGTTGAACTGGAATTGCTGGTCGTTGCTGATCGGACGCGCGCCGATCCGGCCGACCGGTGCCTGGACGCTTTGGGCGCGGATCGCGGCGATCACGTCCGACGGCGCCAGATTGAGGCTGGTCAGGCGCTGGGTGTCGAACCAGATCCGCATCGAATAGTTCAGCTTGGCGAACAGCGAGGCCTGTCCGACGCCGGGCGTGCGCGAGATCGCGTCCAGCACGTTGATGATGGCGTAGTTGGTGATGAACAGCGGATCCTGCTCGCCGCTCTTGCTGTAGAGCACGATGAACTGCAGCACGGCCGAGGATTTCTTCTGTACGGTCAGGCCCTGCGCCTGCACCTCGGTCGGCAATTGGGCGAGCGCGCTCTGCACGCGGTTGTTGACGTTGACGGTGTTGATGTCGGGGTCGGTGCCGAGCGCGAACGAGACCGTCAGCGTATAGCTGCCGTCATTGCCGCTGGTCGACTTCATGTAGAGCATCTTGTCGACGCCGACGACCTGCGCTTCCAGCGGCTGGGCGACGCTGGACTCGACGACTTCGGCCGAAGCGCCGGGGAACACGGCCGAGACCGTGACCTGCGGCGGCACGATGTCCGGGAACTGGGCGACCGGGATTTGCATCAGCGCCAGCGCGCCCGCGATCGTGATCACGAACGCGATGACGATCGCAAGCCGCGGACGATCGACGAAGATTGCGGAAATCATGGGTTGTTGCCCGTCGCTTTCGGCGCGCTGCCGGCGCTGCCGTCCGCCGAAACCTTCATGCTGGACTGGATCAGCGCGCTGGCGGGTCCCGGCGCGACCACCTCGCCCGGCCTGACCTTCTGCAATCCCTCGACGATCACCTTGTCGCCGAGCGCGATGCCGCTCGTCACCGCAGCGATCGTCGATGTCGATTGCCCGAGCTGGATCCGCTTCTGCTCGGCCTTGTTGTCCGCGCCGACGACGTAGACATATTCGCCCTGCTGGTCCGACAGCACCGCCGAGCGCGGAATCGCCACCACCTCGACCGGCTGTACGCCTTCCAGCAGAACGGTGACGAACTCATTGTCGGTGAGCTCGCGGACCGAGCCGCCGGTCGCGACCGACGTGTAGGTCGACGGGTTGGGGATGGTGCCACGCAAGGAAATGGTGTCGGTGTTCTGCGCGATGGTGTTGTTGACGAAGTTCAACTCACCGGTCTTCTCGTAGAGCCGACCGTTGGGCAGCCGCACCCGGATGACCACAGCCTTGAAGCCACCGCGCGTCGCATAGCGGTCGCGCAGGTCGAGCGCCTCGCGCACCGGCACGGGGAACGTGACATACATCGGATCCTGGCTGACGATGGTCGTCAGCGTTCCTGAGCTCGGCGTCACGACGTTGCCTTCGGTGACCGAGGTGCGTCCGATCCTGCCGTCGATCGGCGAGCGGATCACGGTGTAGTCGAGATTGATCTGGGACAGGTCGACCTGCGCCTGCGCGGCCTGCACCTGCGCCTCGAGGCTTTGCTGGTTGGCGACTGCGGCGTCGACGCTCGATTGCTGGCCGGCCGGTCCGCCGAGCAGCGATTTGGCGCGGTCGGTGGTCAGCTTGGCGTTGACCAGCGTCGCCTGCAACTGGGCGACCTGCGCCTTCTTCGAGGCAAGGTCGGCCTCGAACGGGCCGCGCTCGAGTTGATACAAGAGGTCGCCGGCCTTGACCTCGGCGCCCTCGACGAAGTTCCGCTTCTCAAGGAACGCCGTGACGCGCGCCACCACGTTGACGCGGTTGGGAGCCTCGATGCGTCCCAGGAATTCATTGGTTTCGGTGACCGGACGCTTCACCGCCTCGAACACGCCCACGGCAGGAGGCCCGGGCGGTCCCGCCTGAGCATGGGCCGCCGAAATCCCGAGTGCCGCCAATCCCGCCGATACCAGAAGCCCTGCCAATCCACCGAGCATTCGTTCCGTACCACTCATGCTGTCCAACCCTTCGGCTACCAACAAGCTCTACGAGACGGATATGACGTCGAGTTCCCTCAGACCGAAGAAGGTCAGGATGGGCAAGGTGCATCACAGGAGATCATAACGCGCTAAATCCGCATCCGACAATCCCGTGACCGAATTGGCCGTTCGACACCCGCGCCCGTGACGACCGCGCTTGAGTTACGGAGGCTGCCGCCATCAAAGCTTCACAACGACCATGCCGAGATACCGCCCATTGATCGTATCGGACAGAGCGAGCGTGGCATGCTCAAGCCCGTCGATCATGACATGCGGAAGACGGATGTCGCCGCTCCGCGACCAAGCCGCGAGGCGAGTGAACCATTCCTCGCGCGCCTGCGGATGATCGTCGGCGCTGAAGCCGCGGATGGCGATCTTCTTCAAGAGGATCTGGGTCGAATCCAGCACGACGGGCGCGGTGCGGCCGGTTCCTGCCACCGCGAGCTGACCCGACAGCGTCCCGACGATGACGAAGCGGGCGCCTTCGCGGGCTACGGCAATCGCGGCCTGCAACTGCTCGCCCCCGACATTGTCGAGAAAGACATCGATCCCATCGGGAGCCGCCTCGTTCAGCTCGCGGACGAAAGGCTCGTCCCCGTCACGGATCACCACCGCGTCGTAGCCGAGTTCAGCGATCAGGCGATCCGCTTTCGCGCGCGAGCTGGTGCTGCCGATCACGCGGCCCGCCCCCAGCAAGCGAGCAATCTGCCCAGCCATCGAACCAATCGCGCCGGCGGCGCTCGATATGAAGACCGTCTCGCCGCTTGCGATCCGCACGCCGCGAGTCAGCGCCGCATAGGCGGTCGCTCCATGCCCGAGATAGCCGAGGTAACCCAGAGGTTCCGGCAACGGCACGTCCAGCCGGACGCATCGCGCGGCGGGCACGACGGCATAATCGCGCCAACCCAACATGTGCTGCACGATATCGCCCGGCAACAGGCCCCCGCCGGCGGGCGCCGTCATCACTTCTCCAATCGTCTCGCCGAGGAGACCGTCGCCAGGCCGCAGCGCGGGAAACGGCACACCGGGTATGTCCTCCGCTCCCTCGCTCACCATTTGGCGGAGCGACGCCGAGACGACGAAGGCGCGGTTGCGCACCAGCACCTCCCCTGCGCCGGGAGTTGGCACGGCAGTCTCGGTAATTACGAAATGTTGCGGTCCGGGCAGGCCCTCCGGCCTGATCTTCAACCTGACCTCGCGGCCGATCTCGATCGCTGCCATGTGCAATCCTTTGACTTGGCCCGTCGATGGGGCAAAATGTGAGCGCTTGGCTCACATTACTGGTGGAGAGGTCCGGGTGGCTACTCGCATTCCGGCAGCGACGAGCAAGATGCGGAAAGTGCCGCGCCAGGCCCGTTCGCGTGCCACCATCGAGGCCATCCTCGACGCCGCCGCTCACATTCTCGGTGAGCGCGGCTGGTCCGCGACGACGACCAATGCGGTGGCGGAGAGGGCTGGCGTCAGCATCGGATCGCTCTACCAATATTTCCCCAACAAGCTTGCGCTGGTAGAGGCAACCAGGCGTCGGCACTTCGACGAATTGCTGGCGGTGCTACGCACCGCGACCGACGACACAAAATCGCGAGCGCACCGCATCGTCGCATTCGTCGACGGCATGATCGAGGTGCATCGCCGCTTTCCCGCGGCCCACCGGGTTCTGCTGGAGGAAGCGCCGCGCGATGCAGCCGGCGCGGCCACGCATCGCCGGTTCGAGGCGGAATATCGCAAGGGCTGCGAGGTGCTGTTCACCGCGAACAGGCGGGGCAACGTCGCCGACACCCAGATCGCCGCCCGGGTGCTTGCGGCAGCAGTCGCCGGCGTCGCGCACGAGGCCGCGCGGCTGGATATCCTGGCATCGCCTGCCCTGCGGCAGGAGCTGATCGCATTGGTCGAAGCCTGCCTCTCGAAGCGGCGCGCCGTCGCAGGCAAATGATCGGGGACCCTCGCAACGCGCGGAGCCGGCCGAACCGAGGTTGGCCACAGCGACGATTGTCCTCACAGCGCGATGGCGTTCTTCAAGCGAGACGTCTCTTGATAGGCCGGCGATGCCAGATGGCCGTACAGCCATGGCTTCGCGTGCTTGCCGCTGGCCTCGTGCACGCCGTCGAACACGTCCATCTCGATCAGATCCGGATGGGCCGATGATGCATAGACGGATCGCATCTCCGCGAACTTCTCGTCCCGCCCAAGCTCGATCGCGTTTCCAGCATCGCGGCTGCCGATCTCGACGAACAGCGGACACGGACAGAGCAGATACGCCAGCTCCGCACCGGTGTATTTGGCGCGGCTGTTGGCAAAATGAATATAGGCCGCAAGCTCGATGTCGAGGTTCTTGCTGATGACGGACGACATCAGAAACTTCTTCTCGTCACGCATGTATCCGGAGGCGACGGTCGGCCGCATCCGCCCCGTCGCGGCTTCCAGGTGCAGCGCGAGGAAGGCGCCCCACGACACGCCATAGACGCCGACATTCAGACCGGACGCTCCGGTCAGCTTTCGGCAGACGGCTTCGCCGGCGTCGATCGACGCGCACGACACGTTGTGCGCCGAGACGCCATGGGATGCCAGCATCGCGGCGATGTTGTTCTGGCTCTCCTGATTTCCGATCTGGACGATGTAGGGACACCACACGACATAGCCGTCCTGGCAAAGCTGCTTGCCGATCGCATTCATGTAGTCGTTGTCGGCATCATCGAAGCACCGCTCCGGCGTGCTTGCCATGCCGTGGCCGAGCAGGATCAAACCCTTGAACGGGCCGTCGGGAATCCCGAGACATCCGCGCACCGGCACGCCGCATTCGAGATCGAACTCGATCTTCACGACCGAGAATCGATCCGCGGTGCCGCGCCACAGAATCCGGATCTCGTCGTGCGATGGCCGATACAGCCGCCGCTCCCGGAACAGCGAGTGCATCTCCCTTCGAATGTCCGGGCCGGTGGCGATTGCGCGCAGCTTTCCCCGGGTCGCGATATCGAAGAACGATCGGCAGAACGTATCGTAGCCCAGCGCCGGCAGATCGACATTCGCACACGATCCCCGGCAGTGACTGAGCGTCAGCGAATTGCCGGTGACCGATGAGGGCCCGACCAGCGTCATCAACAATCCGGAAAGCACCCTGCGGCTGATCATCGGCCCTCCCCGAGCCGGCGATGGCTCGACTGCATGTCAGCAATCGCTGCCTAGCAGGCGCGACAAGGGGCGCGGATACAAATTAAAGGATGTTCATGGTCGCTGGATCGCACGCAGCGTTGCAAACCGGTGACGCTCGCAGGCCCTGCGCCGCGGCAGTTCAAGCCGGATGCGTTTCGCGACGCTTCGGAAACATGTCTGAGCATCTCGCGGATTCAATTTCGCCACACGCGGCGATGATCGCCACGTCAAGTCTTGGGCTTGACCTCGGTGACCTTGGCGTCGGCTGCCTTCGGCGCGTCGCCGAAATCGAGCTTCTTCTGGAAGCCGATCTGCACGTTGAGTGCCCACGGCTGCACCTCGTCGGGCCGCCGGACCTGCCGGATGGAGGCTCCGGCCGTACCGATATATCCGTCGCCGAAATCGTGCGCGAAATCGAGGCCGGTGAGGAACGTCGTGCTCCACAGATCGGTGTTGAGATAGTCGTCACGACGATAGCGCGCCAGCACGCTGACGGCGTTCTTGTCGTCGAATTTGTAGCTGACCGAGGCCTCGTTCGACTGCCCGACATCGAGCGATGCAAACGAGAGCGTGGTGTCCGAGACCGTTCGCGACGACCCGACGCCGAATGTCCATGAGCCGGTCTGGTACTTGGCCTTGGCGGTGTAGAGCAGTTGCTTGACGTCGTCGAAATCGGTCGTGTCGTATTGGGCGAGATATGGCGACACGGATCCTTCGACTTCGACGCCGCTGCTCCTCACCGTGAAGAAGACGTTCGGCTGCACGATGTTGTGGCTGCGATCGAGACCGAAAATATCGGTCGCGAGATAGGCGACGCGCGACAGCACGAGCGACGTGCCGATCTCGCCGGTCCCGAACTTGTAGGCAAAGCCGGGCATGAACGTGCGCGTCACGAAGTTTTCGTCCTGGGGCAGGAAATCACCCAGCGTGAAGATGTTTCGCTCGTTGAGCGCATTGATGCCGGCGTCGACATTGGCGAATATTCGGAAATCGGTGGTGTCGTATTCGACACGGTTGCGCAGCTGCACGCCATGCGCGCGGCGCGCCCAATTGTCGTCGACCGTCGTCGTCAGCGTGGTGCGCAACGCCAGCTTCGGTGCGAGCTCGATCGCCCCGCTGGCCGCGATGATGGCCGTGGTGCTGGGGGCCGCGACGCCGGGATCGTATTGCGTGTCGGCGAACTTGACGTTGAGCCCGATGATGCCGCCCTGGAGCGAGCCGCGCAGATAATCGTAGTTGATGGTCTGTATCGCGAACACGCTGCCGCGCGCGCCCAGCGTGTCGGTCGGACTGGAATCGTAGCCCGTGCGCAGGCCGATCGAGCCCGCGTTCACCGTCACCGTCTCCGCCGGCGCGGTCTGCGCGAGTGCCGCGGAGGCGCCGAGCTGCGAAGCAACAACAACTGCCGCCATCAACGCACGCCGAATCATGGACGCGACCCTCCGCACACGGGGTCGGAAATCATGGTTAATCGGCCGTTAAGTGCACAATTTCTGGTTGATTTTGACCCTTGGGCCGCGATGGCGGGATGTTCGATTCTGATGGGATCATCAGCATCAATGAGAGCATCATTGAATTTGATAATATGGTTAACGCTAAGCATTAGAGTAAAGAACTACTTCAAGTTGTAAGCGAATTCGGGACGTGGATAGTGGCGGCGACCAAGCAAACGGCTTGGCTTGATAACAACGGAGGAAGTCATGAAGCAGTATGTCGTCGCCGTCGCTCTCGCCTCGCTCGTCGTCTCGCCGGCCTTCGCCGGTGGCCCCCGCGGTGGTGGCGGCGCCCTGATCGGTTCGGTGATCGCTCCGATCACGACCGCGGTCTCCGCGCTCAATGTCAACGCGCTCAACAACGTCAACGTGCTCGGCGGCGGCGTGAACGTCCTGAACGGCAACAAGACCAACGTCTCGGCGATCCTGCCGATCAGCCTCAAGAACACCAACATCCTGTCTGGTATCCTGGGCGGCGGTCGCTCGCACGGCTGCGGCTGCAACTAAGTGCCGATGTCGGGAGGGCACCGAGGTGTCCTCCCAACACCTTTGGGCGAGAGCTCCCTGCAAGCCTCGCCATTCGACCAAGTCACCCGCTCCCAAGCACCCAGCTAACCTCCTTCCCGGATTTCCGATCAGGTCACGGCAGTTGTCGGGCGCTGAGCCTCCAGTCATCATTCCGCGGGCCAGATTGCCCCTGCGAGACCGGGAATGGTTGCCAGTCCTGCATTTGCCGAATTCCTGCGCGAGCAACTCGCGCCGCTCGGCCGCATCACGATGCGGCGCATGTTCGGCAAGACCGGCGTGTTCTGCGACGGTGCGATGCTCGGGATGGTCACCGACAATACATTCTACGTGCGGGTCGACGATCAGAACCGCGAGACCTTCAAGGAGGCGGCGGCGAGCCCGCCGCTCAATTACGCCAAGCAGGGCGCGACCATCGATCTCGCCTTCTGGCGGGTGCCGGAGCGACTGTTCGATGAGCCCGACGAACTCGTCGTCTGGGCGCAGGCTGCGCTGGCCGCCGCGCGCCGGGTCGCAGCCAAACGAGCGTGGCCCTCCGCGCCTGCGCGAAAATCCCGAACAAGCCCGGCGAAACGCCGCAATTCCCCGTGATGCGCGCCGATGCGCACCGGGATAGCCCGGACTCGTGGCTTGGGCTGAATTGCTCTACGCAATACTTTCGCGATCGATGGGTTAATCTGTTGGGCAGCAATATTTCCTGGAATGACCGATGGCGAACGACTTGCACGAACACCTGATTGACCTGGCCTATGAGGCCGCGGTCGTCCCCGAGTTGTGGCCGAACGTGCTGCATCAGGTCGGCGGGATCGCGCGAGCGCGCGGTATCGTGCTGCTGACGGCAGCCCCGCACGACGTCCGCTGGGTCGCATCTCCCGACATGCACGACGACACGGTTGCCTATGTCGAGGGCGGCTGGCACGAGCGCAACGGGCGGTTGCCGCGCCTGCTGGCGGCCAACCATGCCGGCTTCCTGCGCGACATCGACGTGTTCGACACGCCCGAGGAGGTGCAGCAGGATTTCCAGATCCGCGAGTTCTTCCGCCCGCGCGGACTCGGGTGGGGCGCCGGCACTGCGATTCCGGTGCCGAGCGGCGACGTGCTGATCTACAGCGTCGAGCGCGAATACCGGCACGGACCGATCGAGCGGGAAGCGATCGAGCAACTCGACGCGCTGCGCCCGCATCTGGCGCGGGCGGCGCTGCTGTCGGCGCGGCTCGGGATGGAGCGCGCCAGGGCGGCAACCGAGTCGCTGGCGATGCTCGGACTGCCCGCGGCGGTGCTGCGGCGCGGCGGCCGTCTGATGGCGGCCAACCCGCTGTTCGACCGCCTGGTGCCCGATGTGATGCAGGATCGCACCGATCGCCTGACGCTGGCGGCAACCGCCGCCGACGCGCTGTTCGCGCAGGCATTGGCCGCGCTCGATCAGGGTCTCATCAGCACCGAGGTCGGCTCGGTCCCGATCGCGGCACAGGACGATCGCCCGCCGCTGATCGTGCACCTGGTCCCGATCCAGGGCGCAGCCCGCGACTTGTTCGACCGCGCGCTGGCGATCGTGATCGTGACACCGGTGGTGCCATCAGAGGTGCCGACCGCGGAAGTGCTGCAAGGCCTGTTCGACCTGACGCCGGCCGAAGCGCGCGTCGCGCGCGGCATCGGCGAAGGACGCACCGTCGAGGCCATCGCCGTCGCATTCGGCATCTCCCGCGAAACCGTGCGCAACCAGCTCAAGGCCGTGCTGGCGAAGACCGGGCTCGGCCGACAGGTGGAATTGGCCGGACTGCTCGCCGGCGCCAAGGTGCCGCCGGGTTCGACGGCGGACTGACACTCAAGCTGCGTTCAGACGCGCCTGGAAGAAACCGGCAACACGTTTAATCGCATCGGCGGTCATCGGATCATTGTCGGCAAAGTCGAAACCATGCGCCTTGCCCTGATAGCGGACGATCTCCGCCGCGGCGCCGACCGACTTGCCGAGCCTGACCAGCGCCTCGCCGCTGGCCAGCGGCACGTTGCGGTCGGCCTCGCCGTGCAGCTCGATCATCGGCGGCAGATGCCTGACCTGCGGCGCGATCTTGTCGGGCATCCCGCCATACAGCACGGCCAATGCAGACACCCGCTCGTCACGGGCCGCCGCGGCCGCGGCAACGTAGCCGCCAAGCGAAAAGCCGAGCAGGCCGATCCGGCCGGAACTGTCCGCGCCCGACAGCACCGCCGATAGCGCCGACGAGACCCGCGCGGCCCAGGCGTCGAAGCGCCCGGTCTCGTAGGCCTCCCGCGCTTCGCGCGTGTTCAGCGTCCTGAACGCCTGCTCGTCGGCCGGGGTGTAGTAGCGAACGAAATAGGCGTCGATGCCGTCTGCCGTCAGCGCATCGGCATAACGCGCATAGGCCTGCGGCCTGAGATCGAAGCCGCGCGAGCCGTGCAGGACAAGCACGGCCGGCCGCTTGCCGGCGCGCCCGGATGCGAAATGGTTGAGCGTGACCGGGCTTTCGCCGGCATCGACAGTCAGCGTCTCGGCCGTCGCCGCCGCAAGCGAAGGTGATGACGCCAGCAGGGCAAGGCCGCCGAGCAGGCTTCTTCGGCTGATTACGTGCATCGAAACCTCGCCTGGACTGCGCGGCCCCCGCCGGGCCGCGCCGCTATATCATGCCGGACTGCACGCCCGATAGGCGCAACCATGCGCCGGCCCACGCCCCTCGGGGAGCACCGCAAAGGATCGCATGTTCAAACGGCGCAGGTTGCGCTAGTGATACCTCCCCCTCCTCCCACCGTGCGCCCACCCCGGCGTACGTCCAGTCAATGAGTGCATCTGAATGGCCGAAGCCGACCTCGACGCCGTCATCCGGCAAACCGCAAGAGCGCAGACCAAGGCCGTGATGGCGGCAGCCAAGAAGCGCCAGGCCGTCTGGGTCGCGCGCGCCGCCAAGGCCAAGGACAAGGAGACCAAGGCGCGCTTCCGCTTCCTCGCCAAGAGCACGATCCTGAACGCGACCGCCACCGCCAAGCGGTTGCAGAATTCCGCAGAGAACGCCGCCGACGCCTATGCCCGCGCCATGAAGAAGGCGATGGAAGAGCCGCCGCCGGCCAAGAAGCCTGCGAAGAAGAAAGAGGACGCTTGATAAGGAGCGCGCATGCTCACCGTTCACCATCTCGGCAAGTCGCAATCGGAGCGCATCGTCTGGCTGTGCGAGGAGCTCGCGATCCCCTACGAGCTGAAGTGCACCACGCGCGACCCGGTCACGATGCTCGCGCCGGCCGATTACAAGGCGCTGCATCCGATCGGCACCGCGCCCGTCATCACCGACGGTGAGCTGGTGCTGGCCGAATCCGGCGCGGTCGTCGAATACATCATCGCCAAATACGGCAATGGACGGCTGACGCTGCCCCCCGACCATCCCGACTTCGCGCAGTTCCTGTACTGGTTTCACTTCGCCAACGGCACGTTGCAGGCGCAGATGGGCCGCAGCATGATCCTGAACCGCCTCAACCTCGCCGCCGATAATCCAATTCTGCTGGCGACCCGGGCTCGGGTCGACCGCTCGTTCGATCTGATCGAGGCGCGGGCGCACGACGCCGAATATCTCGCGGGCGAGACGTTCACGACGGCCGATATCATGATCGGCTTCTCGCTGACGACGATGCGTTATTTCCTGCCCTACGACCTCGGCAGCCGCCCCAACATCAGGAATTATCTCGGCCGCATCGCCGCACGCCCGGCCTATCAGCGCGCGATGCAGAAGGGCGATCCGGGCATGGCGCTGCTGCTGACGTGAGGTCGTGATGCCGCGTTACGTCGCCTTGCTGCGCGCGGTCAATGTCGGCGGCACCGGCAAGCTGCCGATGACCGAGTTGACGGCGATGTGCCTCGACGCGGGATTTGCCGACGTGCAGACCTATATCGCCAGCGGCAATGTCGTGTTCTCCTCGAAGCTCGGCGCAGCGAAGGTCAAGGCCGCGCTGGAGCAGCGGCTGCACGCCTATGCCGGCAAGCCGGTCGGCGTCGCAGTGCGGAGCGCGGACGAGATCGCCGCGGTGCTGAAGGCCAATCCGTTTCCGAAAGCGCCGCCGAACTTCACCGTCGCGATCTTCCTCGACGAGCCACCGCCCAAGGACGCGCTGAAGGACATCAAGGGCCAGCAGGACGAACAGATGCGGCTCGGCAAGCGCGAGATCTATGTCACCTATGGCAGCGGCATGGGCCGCTCGAAGCTGAAGATCCCCGCCGCCGCCAACGGCACCGCGCGGAATATCAACACGATCGCGAAGCTCGCCGAGCTCGCGGCAGGTGACGAGGAAACATAGGTCGCAGGCCTACCAACCCTCATCCTGAGGAGCGCGTAGCGCGTCTCGAAGGATGCACGGCCCGGCTGGTGGCTGATTCATCCTTCGAGACGCCGCTTCGCGGCTCCTCAGGATGACGGGTCAGGTGCTTCGATTGCGGATCGGTGCCGAATTGCTACCTCTCGTGCACGACAAATCCTTCGGCGCCGAGCCTCGCCAGCACCGCTTCCAGATGCGCGCGGTCGCGGGTTTCGATCACGAGTTCGAGCAGCGTCGCCTTGGCCGGCAGGTCGGAGAAGGTGCGCTGATGCGAGACCTCGATGATGTTGGCGCCGGCATCGGCAAGCAGGATCGACACCGCTGCGAGCTGGCCGGGCCGGTCGACGATGTCGAGCGCCAGCTGGGTCAGCCGTCCCTCGCGCGCCAGCTCGCGGGTCAGCACCGAGGCGATCAGCCTGGTGTCGATATTGCCGCCGGTCAGCACGAGGCCGACTGAGCTGCCGGCGAAGCGTTCGGGCGCAGCGAGCACCGCCGCAAGGCCGGCGGCGCCGGCGCCCTCGACCACCGTCTTCTCGATCGAGATCAGGGTCGCGACCGCGCGCTCGATCTGGTCCTCGCTGACCAGCACGATGTCGTCGACGAGCTCGCGAACGATTTTGGTGGTGATCTGCCCGGGCGCCTTGACGGCGATGCCCTCGGCAAGCGTATCGCCGCGCATCGGCAGCTGCGCGCCTTTGACGGCATTGTACATCGACGGATAGAGCTGGGCCTGCACGCCGATCACCTGCACCGACGGCTTCATCGCCTTCGCCGCAGTGGCGATGCCCGAAATCAGCCCGCCGCCGCCGATCGGCACCACCAGGATATCGAGCTGCGGCACCGCCTCGAGCATTTCGAGCCCGATCGTGCCTTGTCCGGCAATGATCAGCGGATCGTCATAGGGATGGACCAGGATCAGGCCGCGCTCGGCGGCATGCGCGCCGACGAACGCGAAGCATTCTTCCAGCGTCTGCCCGGTGATGATGACCTCCGCGCCGTGCCGCCTGGTGTTCTCGATCTTCACCATCGGCGTGCCCACCGGCATCACGATGGTGGCGGGGATGCCGAGCCGCTTGGCGTGATAGGCGACGCCCTGGGCATGGTTGCCGGCCGACATCGCGATCACCCCGCGTTTGCGCTCCTCGCGGGACAGCGCCTGCAGCCGGTTCAGCGCCCCGCGCTCCTTGAAGGTCGAGGTGAACTGCAGGTTCTCGAATTTGAGGAACAGGCGGCAACCGCAGATCTCGCCCAGCGTGCGGCTCTCGTTGCACGCCGTGACCATGACCGAATCCCGGATCACGTCGGCGGCACGGCGCACGTCGGCAAGAGTCACGGCTGCGGGGGTCACGACGGGTGTATTGGAAGGTTGCGGCATCGGGTTTCGCTTGGGTCCGTTTCGTCGGACGGAACCTAGCGTGTTTCGGCGCCGAAAACGACCGCGCTCGAGCATGATCCGGAACAGTGCGAAGCGGTTTTCCGGAAAGATCATGCTTAAACAACGAGCTGGAGCGCGATGAGGGTTGAACCCCATCGCGCTTTAGCTTGCGGTCAATGCCTCTTCCTCCGGCCTGGCCGGCCGGGCCAACTCGATCGCATCGCATTTGGGGCAAAGCAGCGCGGTCCGGAAATGCTTGTCGAGCACAATGGTGCGCGTCCTGCCGCACTGGCAGCGCATCGGCTTGTCCATGGAAGGTCGGCCCGGGTTCGAGATGCAGGGAAGGCTGCGCTTAGCTATCCCGGTCCGGTTAACCCAATATGACGCGCCGCCGGAAAAATCAGAAGAAGCCCGCGCTCAGATCGAGGCCATAGCTCGCCCTGAGCACCGCGACGAACAGGATCGCGAAGCCGAACAGCAGGACGTGCCGGGCGATATTGCTCCGAAGCGAATTGGCCGGAAACACGCGTGCGATCGATTGAGCCAAAGCAGTCATTTGCGACCTCCAGAGCCACGTCCCGAAGTTAGGTCGCGCGCGGGGCCATGAGGTTCAACGCGGCTCGCGGAACGGCCGGCGGCGCACCGCTGCGCTCGGCTCCGGGTCGCGCTGCGGCCGTGCCTTGTTCCTGAAGCGGTGACCGACCACGATCAGCTTGCCCTCTTCGCGGATCACGGACTCGGCCAATGGCGCAGGCGGCAGATTGTCTTGCGTGACGGCCTCCAGCCCGCGCAGGAACTCACGACCGGCCGCTGTGATCTCCCAGCCTTCGACGTCACGCAGCACATAGCGATTGCTAAAGATGTCGAGTTCGGGAACCCGCGACGCCAGGCGCTTGATCCGCGCATGCCAATCGTCGCCGCTCGAGGAGAGAATGGCGAGGTCGTGCTTGAGTGAATCGAGCGTAGCTCTGCCGCTGATGTGACTGGCCAATATTTTTAGAATCGCAACCTGTATGCTCAACTCAAAGCCTCGACCGCCACGGTTCTTTTTGTTCTGCGCAGCCGATCTGGAAATTATCGCGCTGATGACTCAGGCGTCCAGTCATCAGCGCCAGTTATCCAGAAGACGGCATGACGGTATCGATTTACGCTGCGCGTGATGTGCGGACGCGGCGCTCGGGCCGCTGTGACGACATCGATTCCTCCTCCATATCCTGCGGCGCGCCCCAAAATTCCCGCACCGTCGGCCCGTGCTTCAACCTGCGGGCGCGCAGGAAGCCGAGAATCTCGTGCGGCCAGACCCGGCGTCCCATCTGTGTGTACCAGCGCATGGCATGACGAAGTCCGGCGTCGCGATGCAGCAGCACGCGGAGCAAGGCCTTCGGGCGGCACTGCAACACCATCTCGGTGAACTTGAACCAGAGCAGCACCCGCCATGGCGGCATGTGCCGTGTCGCAAGCACCTGATGCTTGTAGTCCCAGAGCCGGCGATCGGTCTGGATCACGCGCCGTTCTGCCGCGAGACGGAAATACGGCGTCCAGCGATGCGGCGTGACGTAGAGCATCTGGATCTGATCGGGATCGTAGGACAGCAGCTGCCGCAGGCCGCGCCAGTGATCGCGATCGGTCTCCTCCTCGAAGCCGACCACCCAGGTCGCCATCGACAGGATGCCGTGCCGGCGCATCAGGCGAATCGCCTCGCGATCGATCGTGGTGGTCGCGCCCTTGCGGATCAGCTGCAGCGTCTTCTCGTCGGTGTTCTCCATGCCGAGCAGGAAGCGCTGCCAGCCCGCCTTCTTGTAGAGATGCAGGATGTCGGCATCGCGGACGATGTCGTCGGCGCGGGTCGAGCCGACCAGGATCAAATCGACATCCTCCGCGATCAGGGCCTCGAGGAAGCTCCGCCAGGCTTTCTTCGAGACGGTCGGATTCTCGTCGGCGAAATTGATCACCTTGACGCCGTGCTCGCGATGGAGCCGCGCCAATTCCCTGGCGAACCGCACGGGATCGCGGTGCCGCCATCGCGTCCAGAAACCGCGCTGACCGCAATAATTGCACAGATGCGGACAACCGCGCGAGAACTGCACCACGACGGCGCGCAGCCCGCCCCAGTAGCTGTAGCGCGCGTGATCGATCAACTCCCAACCGACGCGATAGGCATCGAGATCGCGGATGACAGGCGCGGGCCGCGTGGCGCGCGGTCCGTCATCGTCGCGAAATGCGATGCCGTCGATGCCGGCGAGATCGCCGCCATATTCCAGCGCCCGCATCAGGCGGCGCGCGGTCTCCTCGCCCTCGCCGCGCACGATCGCGGTGACGTAGGGCTCCTCGCGCAGCACTTCACGCCAGTGGTAGGTCGGGAATACGCCGCCGTAGACGATCAGCGCCCCGGGCACCGCCCCGACGATCGCCTGCGCCACCTCGGCGATGACCGGATGGCCCGAGGTCGAGCCGGAATGGCCGAACAACACCGCATCCGGCGCAAACCGCGATGCCTCCGCGAGGATGGCGGCAAGCGGCATCGGCCCGAACTCGGCATCGACAAGCCGGACTTCATGTCCATCGTCGATCAGCGGACCGCCGATCGACAGCAGGCCGAGCGGCGGCAAATGGTCGTCGGGAATCCGGCTACCGATCGCCGGATGAGGCACGTTGATGAGAAGTATGCGCATGGATGATCGCTCCCGCTTTGGTTGGCGTGATCGTTCGTCCCCGCATCTTGTGAAGAGAGCCCAACCCCCCGGCCGGGCTTTGAGAAGAGAGCAGTTGGCGCCGCTTGACGCGCTACAGGTTCGGCACCTCCGCCGGTGCGATCGCGGTCAGCCCGCCGAAGCGGCGTTCGCGACCATGGAAGGAAGCCAGCGCGTCGGCGAGATCGGCGGCGTCGAATTCGGGCCACATCCGCTCGGTGAAATGCAGCTCGGCATAGGCGCCTTCCCAGAGCAGGAAGTCCGACAGCCGCTTCTCGCCCGAGGTGCGGATGATCAGGTCGACGTCGCGCAGGCCGGCCTCGCCGGTGATGAGATCGGCAAAGGCCTCGCGGCTCAACTGGCCTGCGCCGGCGACGCGCGCGGCGGCGTTCAGGATGGCGTCGCGCGCCGAATAGTCGATCGCGATGCGCAGATGCAGCGTGGTGCCGTCGGCGGTCTCGGCCTCGGCGCGCGTGATTGCGGCGGCGATGCCGTCGGGCAGCCGGTCGCGGCGGCCGATCACGGTGAGACGGACGCCGTTGCGGACGAGGGCTGCGATCTCGTTGGCGAGATAGAACCGCAGCAGCCCCATCAGCGCCGTGACTTCGGCCTTCGGACGGCGCCAATTATCGCTCGAGAACGCGTAGAGCGTCAGCGTGCCGACGCCCTGATCCGGTGCGGCTTCGACGATGCGGCGGATCGCCTCGACGCCCGCCTCATGTCCGCGCAGGCGCGACAGGCCGCGCCGCGTCGCCCAGCGGCCGTTGCCGTCCATGATGATGCCGACGTGGAGCCGTCCGGCTACCTCCGGCTTGAGCGCGACGTTACTTTGCATCACAAAGTCTCCGGGTAAAAAATGGCATAATCAAATCGTTTGAACGCCGAGCCGTCCGGGCGCGCCTTCGTGCTTGCCGGCGGCCTTGGCCGCGTCGCGCACCAGCTGCTCGAGCACGGCGAGATAATCGAGGAAGCGGCGGCGGCCGCTCTTGGTCAGGCGGCAGGTGGTGTGCGGGCGATTGCCTTCATAGCCCTTGATGACGTCGACGAGGCCGGCCTCCTGCAACACCTGCAGATGCCGGCTGAGATTGCCGTCGGTCAGGCCGCAGAGTTGCTTGAGATCGGCGAAGGCGAGCCCCTTCGGATGCGCCATCAGCGAGGTCAATAGTCCAAGCCGCGCCTTCTCGTGGATGACCCGGTCGAGGCCATCATAGGCGAATGGCGCGGTGGTCACGTCAGTCTTCGGCATCATTGCCTCCGGAAGCGAAATACAACAGTGCTGCGAGCAGCAGCTGGCCGATCGCGAATGGCAGGCCCATGGTCCAGGGCGACAGAGCGTGGCTCTGGCTTGCGATCAGCAACACCGTGAAGCCCGACAGGAAATACCAGGCGCCGCCGAGCGCTATCGTGCGCGGCAACAGGCGGACCGAGGCGAACACGCCGAGGCTGACCAGCACCTGCCACAGGCCGGGCAGCATCCACAGCGTCTCGGGCGCGAATTTCCATTGCAGGATCGCCAGCAGCACGCCGGCGATGACAGCGGGAACGAACTGCTCGATCGCCTGCTGGACCATCGCGTCCGCAAGGCCGGAATGATGCCGCCGCGAGCGCGCCTGCATCTCGATCCAGATCAGCACAGCTGACAGCAGCGCGGCTGCGGCCCAGCCGGCGAGGAACACGATCGGATGATGGGTCGGATCATCGAGCCAGAAATATTGCGCAAGCGCCGTAACCAGCGCGATGCCGCTGGTGGCGGCGACCGTCGCCGGACCGTAGCCGCGGAATGCGGTTCCCGCAGCAATCTGGCTGCGGATCGCGAGAATATCGGCCAACGCCTTGTCGAGGTCGCGCATGTTCTGCCTGCACTTTGTAATGCAAAGTATACGGGATCGCCAAGCAAACGCAAGCGACATCACACCGCTTGCCGGTCGTGATGTTTAATGGCCGGTTACTGTAAGGATTGCGGCGAAAGCGTGCGCTTCAGACTTTCACCAGGCTGGCAAAGCCGCCATAGATCATCCGCTTGACGTCGAAAGGCGCCGTATTCGGATCCATCGACGACGCCAGGCGAGGATCGGCCATCACCTTGGCGTTGATCCTGTCGCGCTGGGCGCGCGACTTGTAGGTGATCCATGCGAACACGACGGTTTCGCCGGCCTTCAGTTTCACGCTTTGCGGAAACGAGGTGAGCTTGCCCGGCTTGACGTCGTCGGCGACCCATTCGCGATAATCCAGCGCGCCGTGCTAGCGCCAGACCTTGCCGGCCATTTTCGAGAGCTGGGCGTAGGCTTTGAGTTTCTTCTTCGGCACGGCGACGACGAAACCATCGACGTAGGGCATGGGCGTTTCCTGTTGTCTGGTTCCCCGTCATTGCGCGGAGCCAACGGGGCGCGCACCCGTGCGACCTGTTGGCTCGCAATGACGATCAGGAGTGACAGCAGGATGCCTGAACCGGCGCCGGTTGGTACTGGTCACGTAGCCGCACCCAATCCATCGGATAGGGCAAGCCCTCCTCGTGGCGGCCGAGCGGCGTCAGGTCGAGATAGTGATAGGCGGCATTCATCATGTCGAGGCCGCGCGCGAAGGTCGAGTAAGTGTGGAACACGCTCCCCTTCTCGTCGCGGAAGAACACGCTGATGCCGGGCAGTTCGGGACCATAGAGGGGCGTCGTGCCATAATTGTATTTCGCGTCGCCGGCATCGATCTGGCCTTGCGTGAACGACACGCCGTAGTCGTAGTTGAAGTCGTTGGCGCCCGACGACACCCAGTCGAAGGTCCAGCCCATCCGCTGCTTGAACGCCTCGAGCTTGGCCAACGGCGCAAGCGAGATCGCCACCATCGTCGTGTCGCGTGCCGCCAGATGCGGGGCCATGCGGTCGAAGCCATCGACCCAGAACGAGCAGCTCTTGCAGGCTGCGTCCCACTCCGGCGCGAACATCACATGCTGCACCACGAGCTGCGGCCTACCCTTGAAGAGATCGCCGAGTGTCACCTTGCCGTCCGGTCCGTCGAACACATAGTCCTTGTCGACCTTCACCCACGGCAGATCGCGGCGCTCCTGGCTCAGCGCCTCGCGGGCCTGGGTGAGCTCCTTCTCGCGGGCCATCAGCGCCTTGCGGGCCGCGATCCATTCGTCGCGTGAAACGATCTTGTGCTGTTGCATGAGATGCTCCCTTGCGGTTCAGGCGTCGACATATTGCGCGAAATTGCCGAGGAATTCGGTCCAGCCGCGCTGGTGGTTGTCGCGCGCGGTCTCGTCGACGAACTGCGCGTGATGGAAGGTGAGCAACGTGCCGCCGGCGTCGGGCTTGATCGACACGGTCACCTCGGACTCGCGCTCCGGCGTCGAATGCCAGGCCCAGCTGAACACCAGCCTCTCGTTCGGCACCACTTCACGATAGACGCCGCCGACCTCGTGATATTCGCCGTTGGTGCCGGTGAACCTGATCCGGTAGCGTCCACCGACACGGACATCGAGCTCGGCCTGCGTCGTGCCGGGCTTGACCTGGCCCGGGCCGAACCACCGCACTAGGTTTTCCGGCTCGGTCCACGCGGCGTAGACTTTTTCCGGCCGGGCGCGGAGGCGCCGCGTGAGGGTGAGGCTTGG
>DASVOL010000938.1:0-12006 GCA_036383375.1 Bradyrhizobium sp.
GGTCGGCTCGACCTGAATCTGCTCGTTCATCTCGATGCGCTGCTGACCGAACGGAGCGTGACCCGGGCAGCGGCCCGCGTCGGCATCGGCCAATCCGCGATGAGCCACAATCTCGCCCGCCTGCGCGAACTGTTCGATGACGAGCTGCTCACGCGCGGAGCCGATGGCATGCGCCTCACCCCGCGCGCGATGACCCTCGTCGATCCGGTGCGGACCGCGCTCGCACAGGTCGAGGCGGTGTTGCTGCGCGACCAGTCGTTCGATCCGGCCACGGCGGTGCGCACGTTTAGGCTCGGCCTGTCAGACAGTATGGAAATCCTGATCGTGCCGCGGCTTCTGGCGCGCATGCGCGAGATCGCGCCGGGCATTCACCTGCGGCTCTACAATGTCGATACGTCCCGACTGCTCGATGATCTCGACGCCGACGAAGTGGATCTCGCGCTCTCCTACGGGCCGATCCAGCAAGGACAATTGCATCACAAACAGCGCGTGCTGTTCACGGAGAGCTTCCTGTGCATGTTCAATGCGGAGAAGACGGGTATCACGCCGCCGATCTCGCTCGAGGACTACATCCGGCTTCCGCACGTGTTGACCAGCCTGCGGCCGGGGCGCACCGTGCGCGGCTCCGTCGATGAGGCGCTCGAAGAGCTCGGCCTGCAGCGGTCCGTTGCGCTGACCACGCCGCGCTTCCTCACCGTGCCGTATCTGGTGGTGCAGGCGCCCGTGATCGTCACCATGGGCGCACGGCTGGCGCGCCGCTTTGCCGCCGAACTCGGGCTCAGCCTCAGTCCGCCGCCGGTGAAGGTGAAAGACATCACGGTGTCGTTGGTGTGGCACGCGTCCTACCAGCACGACCCGGCCCATGTCTGGTTGCGGGACCAGCTGGTCCAGCTGGTCGCCGAATTGTGAGCCGACACGGCGGGCGCGCCTGGAGCAGCGCGCCCCGGCCTCGTCAGAACTTCTGCGTGATGCCGGCATAGAAGCCGCGGCGCGCGCCGTATTGCGGCGCGAACACGCCGATGCCGGAGCCGTCGCGGATCTGGTAGACGGTGTCGAACAGGTTGACGACGTCGAAGCGCAGCGTGGTCGGCTTGTTCGGTGCGACGATGTTGAAATCGTGCGAGACGCCGAGGTTGACCTGCGCGTAGGGCGGCACCGTGCCCGTATTGGCGAAGCCGTCGCGCAAGCCGGAGCCGTAGATCACCGACGCGCTGAACTTGGTGTCGCGCCACTGATACCACCCGCCGACCGATGCGGTCAGCGTTTGGGCATGGTCGGTGTTGACGTAGTTGTTGGCGATGTAGGCCAGTTCGTCCGGATCGAACAGATATTGGTTCGAGACGACCTGGGTGGCGACCTGCCGTGCAATCGCGACATTGCCGTAGAGATGCAAATTGTCGTGGTCGTATCGCGCGGTCAGCTCGACGCCTTCGTTGGTGCCCTTCGCGTAGTTGAAGGCGGTCAGGACGTAAGCCTGGCCGAACTGGCCGTCGTCGAGCAGATCGGTCGCGATCTTGTAATAAGCGTCCATGCCGACCTCGAGGCCTGGAATCGCGTAGACCTTCTGCGTGACGCCGATATCGAACACGTGCGAGCGCTCCGGCAGCACGGGGTCATTGGCGGTGGTCGCCGGCTGCGCCGTCGTATTCTGCACCAGTGAGAGATTGGTCGGGGCCGCCAGCACCTGCTCGGGCGGCGTGAAGTTGCGGGCATAGCCGGCATGGAAGGTCGTGCCGTCGTAAGGCTTCCATGTCAGGCTGATCCGCGGGCTCAGCTGGTTGGCATCGACATATTGCCACATCTGGTCGAAGCGCAGGCCGGCATTGAGCGTCAGCTGGTTGGTGATCTTCCACTCGTCGGCGATGTAGGTGGAGAACAGATATCCGGTCTTGGCGCTGGTATCGAACACCGAGAGCGGCGCATCGACCGGGTTGCCGGAACCGTCGAGCGGCAGCACGGTCGAGCCGTTGTTGACCAGCGAGCGCTCGGCGCTGAACGCGACGCCGAACTTCAGCGTGTGCGCGAAGCCGAGCCTATAGGAGGTGTCCTCCTGGATGCCGTTGATGAAGCTCTGGCGATACACGTCCGACGCGACGCCGTTGAAGACGAGATCGCCGACCGGATCCGGCATGAAGTGCAGCTGGCTGTAGCGATTGAAATAGGCGACCTGATAATCGAACCCGTCGCCCGACTTCTGGTAGGCCACGACGTTGAACTGGTTGAACTCGTGTTGCCGTTCGTTGAGCAGCGCGGAATCGAAGTTCGAGACGCCGAAGGCGGTGAAAGCCGGAGCCTGGCCGGGATTGTTGGGGATCTGATAGGCGCCGTTGGAGACGCCGCCGATATAGGTCAGCCGGCTGGTCGGATCGATCGCGGTCGAGACATAGGCAAAGCCCTTCTCCTGGTCGGTCCGGTCGTGGATGGCGCTATAGGCCGGCGTCGGATTCTCGATGCCGATATCACTGCCGAAATAGCGGCCGGAGACGTAATACTGCGTCTGTCCGATGGTGCCGCCATAGTCGACGCTGGTGGTGAAGGTGCCGTGGCTGCCGCCATAGACGCTGACGCTGCCGGAATTGTTGAAGGCGTCGGCCTTGGTCTGGATGTCGAGCACGCCGGCGGTGCGCAGGCCGTACTGCGCGGGCAGTGTGCCCGTGATCAGCGCCATGCTGCCGACGATCCCGGTGTCGATGATCTGGCCGAAGGCGCCGACACCGTCGGGCAGCATGATCCCGTTGATGCGGTATTGCAAATTGGCGTGCTCGTTGCGCACATGCAGTTCGCCGCTCGCGGCGGAGTCCTGTGAAACCCCGGGCGCCTGCAGCAGCGCCTTGTCCAGGGTGGTGTTGGTGCCCTGCGGCAGCGCCTCGAGGGCCTGCCGGCTCATCTGGTAGCTGTTGGCGCCGGTCGGCGCGAGCAGCGCGGCGCGGGCCTGGTCGAGCCGCGTGTTCTGGCTTGCGACGGCTTGCGCCTGGGTTTGCTCCGGAGATTCCGGCGTCGCCGATACCGCGCCGGTTCTGCGCGCGCGGTGGCCGCCGTCGCTCGCAACGCGTGTCTTCGGCTTGTTCGGTCCTGATGGCGCGGTGTGGCGCTGCGGCGCCGTCACCGTGATGTCGGGAAGTGTCGTTGTCGGCGCGGTCGTCTGCCCGAATGCGGCGCCGTTGATCCCGTAGACCAACAGCGATGCTGCGCCGGCAGCGGCGCGTCGTCTGATATGTCCTGACATGTTGGTTCTCGATCTCACGAGGCTGCGATCCGGATCCTCAGCGAAGGACGCGGTCGAGCCCGCCGTCGATGCGTGACGGCGAAATTCCCCATTGCTCAAACGGCAGCTGAATGGTGGCCGCGTTCGAAGTTCAGTCGTGCAGGGAGTTCAGGAGATCGGAGGGGCGCGCGGCTGATAGTGCAGCCGGCCGATGTCGAGCGGCGCCGCATAATTGTCGATCTGCCAGGAGAGCAGAGCGACGGCATCGGGCAATTGGAGTGGCGGCAACGCCGGCGCCAGCGCCGCCGTGCTCGTCATCGCTACGACGGCGCAGATAGCGCAGAGATCTACGGCCTGATCGGAATCAGGATTCGAACGAGGCTCGTCGCGCGAGGCGTTCTCGATATGCGCCGCGAACGACGCTGTCGCCTGTGCCGGCGCAATGGCATGGAAATGGCCGAACGACAGCACGAACTGGACCGCCAGCGCCAACAGCGCCAGCCGAGCCCCGTGCCTGATGTTCGAACGAAACCACTTCATGACGACGCCATTTCCGCGTCGAGAGGTCACAAGACCGATAGACGGCGCCTGCGACGCGGTGTCGCACAGTTTCGAAAACGTGCCGGCCTGTCAATCCGCATTGCTAAGCGATGCGATTAATTTCCAGGCGATCGGACGATTTTGCAACATCACGTCGTTGGAAAAATGGGGGCCCGGCTCGCACCGCGCCCCCATTCTTCACTCCACGATCGCAGTGACCACGCCGGCACCGACGGTGCGGTTGCCTTCACGGATCGCAAAGCGCGACCGCGCCTCAAGCGCGATCGGCTTGTTGAGTTCGATCGTGAACTCGGCACTGTCGCCCGGCATCACCATCTCGGCGCCATCGGCGAGCTGGACGGTGCCGGTGACGTCGGCGGTCCGGAAGTAGAACTGCGGACGATAGTTGGCGAAGAACGGCGTGTGCCGGCCGCCTTCGTCCGTCGTCAGCACATACACTTCCGCGCGGAAGGTCCGGTGCGGCGACGCACCACCCGGATGCGACAGCACCTGACCCCGCTGCACGAGAGCCTTGTCGACCCCGCGCAGCAGGCAGCCGACGTTGTCGCCGGCCTGCCCCTGGTCGAGGATCTTCCGGTAACTCTCGATGCTGGTCACGACCGACTTGCGGGTGTCGCCGAGGCCGACGATCTCGACCTCGTCGCCGATCCTGATCGTGCCGCGCTCGACGAGCCCGGTCACGACAGTGCCGCGCCCGGCGATCGACTGTACGCCTTCGATCGGCATCAGGAACGGGCGATCCTGCTGCCGCTCGGGGACCTCGATGTAGTTATCGAGCGCCTCGAACAGTTTGAGGATCGCCTGATCCGCCAGCGGACCGTGCTCGCCGCGCAGCGCGGCCATCGCCGCACCGCGCACAACCGGCGCGTTGTCGCCGTCATACTGGTACTTCGACAACAGATCGCGCACCTCGATCTCGACGAGATCGACCAGCTCCGGATCGTCAGCGACATCGCATTTGTTCAGGAACACCACGATGCGCGGCACGCCGATCTGACGCGCGAGCAGGATGTGCTCGCGCGTCTGCGGCATCGGTCCGTCGACGGCCGAGACGACCAGGATCGCACCGTCCATCTGCGCCGCGCCCGTGATCATGTTCTTCACATAATCGGCGTGGCCCGGGCAGTCGACGTGCGAGTAGTGGCGCGCCGCCGTCGAGAACTCGACGTGGCTCGTCGCAATCGTCAGGATCTTCGTATCGTCACGCGTACCTTGCGCGGCCGACGCCTTGGCAACGTCCTGGTAGGAGACGAACGCGCCCCAGCCGTGGTCGGCTGAAACCTTCGTCATCGCTGCCGTCAGCGTCGTCTTGCCATGATCCACGTGGCCGATCGTGCCAACATTGCAGTTGGGCTTGAGGCGGATGAACTTCTCTTTGGCCATGGGACACCTGTGGTGTTCGAGCTCCCGTGCTGGGTTTGCACGACTCGAGGCACCGCGAGAGCCCGTTCGGCGCCAGGAGCCGCTTCCGCTCCGGGCTGCCTTCCAATGTCAGGTGTGACGTGAGGTCAGGTCCAAAGCAGAATGGCGGCGGACGAGGGCATTAGCCCTCCCGTCATCAGCACTGATGCTCGCTGTGACTGCCGCATGTTGGAAACCTGCGTCGCTCTCTCTAAAAGGAGGCGTGTACATAAGGGGTGACCGCGCGATTGGCAAGAGGCGGGGTCGTCGCGCCGAAGCGCCGCGCTGGCGTAGTCGGCGTCCGAAGGGTATAGTTCGCGGGCACAAGTGACGGTCTCCCGAATGTCGATCTTCGCAAGCAAATCCGGTCTCGCCATCATCGCCGCGGTGCTCTGTCTCGGCGCCCAGCAGGCCAACGCCCAGGCCGGACCTGTGCGCTACTGGACGCCGGGCTCGCTGTTCGGCTTCGGCGGCAGCCTGGCCGACGGTCAGAAGGCGGACACCTACGGCAACTTTCCGGGCTTTGACGCCACCGCGCCGAAAGGCGGTGACTTCTCGTATCTGAACGGCCGTCCGGATGGCTGGTTCATCGGTGGCGAAGGCGGTCGTGTCGGCTGGAACACGCTCGGTCAATCGGCGGCGTTCGGTTCGCTCGAATATCAGGGCGCGCAGGTCGGCTACAATTTCAGGGGTGTCGGTGATACGCCGGTGACGTTCTTCGCCGGCTTCGACTCGTTGAAATACAATCCGCCCGGCGCCGGCGGCCCGCTGGCGCCGTTCAGCGGCAATCCCGGCGTCAACGCCGGATACACGGCGCGCGCGGGACTGGAGTTCCGCCCGACCTCGAATGTCACCCTGTCGTTCGGCGCCGGTTTCACCCAGCAAGGGGCGGAGCGCATGGATAGCGACATCCATTCGCAGCTGCTGCCCGGCCAGTCACCGGTTCTGTTCGGCGGGCGCTAGCGCAAAGCCCGCAGCCTGACGGTAGCGCGTTAGCGCAAGACCGCAGCGTTGCGATCCTGATCCAACCAGAACTTCAATCAGAACCAAGAAGGCTCGAGCTCGCGAGCACAGTCAGGATCGAACCATGGACATGCAAGGCAAGATCGCACTCGTCACCGCCGCGGCATCAGGCGCCGGCCGCGCCGGCGCGCTCATTCTCGCACGCGAGGGCGCCGCGGTCGCGGTCGTCGACCAGAACGAGGCCGGCGCGAAAGCGGTGGTCGAGGAGATCAAAAAGGGCGGTGGCCGCGCGCTGGCGCTGGCCGGCGATCTGCGCGACGACAAGTTTTCGCGCGATATCGTTGCTGCGACCATGAAGGAGTTCGGCGCGCTCGATTACGTCTGGAATCATCTCGGCATTCCCGGTCCGTCTGTCATCGACGATCTGGAAGGCTGGGATCTCAGCGTCGATCTCAATCTGCGCTCGCAGCTGATCACCACCAACGCGGCGCTCGGGCAGATGACGGCGCGGCGCAAGGGCAGCATCCTGTTCACCGCATCGACCTCGGGCCTGGTCGGCTCGCCGTGGAGCCCGACTTATTCGGCGGCCAAGGCCGGCGTGATCGGCCTCGCGCGGGCGCTCGCCAAGCGGCACGCCAAGGACGGCGTGCGCGTCAATGCGATCTGCCCCGGCGCGATCGACACGCCGATGCTGCGGGTGTTCGTCAACCGGCCCGACCAGCCGGGCCACAACGAGGCCGATCCTGAGGAATTGATTAAGGCCGCGGTCACCCGCAATCCGATGGGCCGCGCGGCGCGCCCGGAGGAGATCGCCGAGGTCGCGGTGTTCCTGCTGTCGGACAAGGCCTCGTTCGTCACCGGCATCGCGATGCCGGTCGACGGCGGGACAGTGGCGTAGGGCGCCGGTGCCGGAGGCGATAACCTGTCGTCGCAGGGGCGCACCGCCAAAATATCGAAAACAACCCCATGCACAGTAGCCGGCGGCCGCTGGCGTTCGACCAGACGACTTGACACGTCGGGCAACTCAGCGGTATTTTTCCATTATCCAGAAATCGTGCAGACTATCCTTCGAGGCGCCCATCGTTAGCCGACTCCTCGGATGACAGGATGATTGCTCAGCTTGCTCAGCGTCATCACCCGCGCAGGCGGGTGATCCAGTATTCCAGAGGCAGCAGTGCTTGAGCCGAAGGGCCGCGGCGTACTGGATCGCCCGGTCCATGTGCGCAAATGCGCACAGGCCGGGCGATGACAGCGGTGGACGAGGATGTACGTCTAGTTTCGCGGCTAGACCGTAGACCCTCACGTCCCCTAGAACTTCGCCCTGATGCCGGCATAGGCGGCGAGCGGCATGCCGGGCACGAAGGTGCGCGGATCGCTCAGCTGCGCCATCAGGTTGGGTAGACCTCCGGCACTGGTAAAGCCGCCCGTTTGATAGAACGCGCCGCTCAGATAGTAGTGCTGGTTGAACACATTGTTGATCAGGCCGAACACCTCGATGTTCTTCGTGAGCTGATATGATGTGTGCAGATTGACGACCGAGTAGGCCGGCACCTTCGGGCTCTGGTTGGTGTAGTCATGGATGATCCACTGACTGCCCACGACGTTGAGGTCGGCGCCGACCTTCCACGCATCTGTCACGTTGTAGTCGACGCCGGCCTTGAAGCGGTGCGCGGGAATGCCCGGGATGTGGTCGCCCGGTGTGACGTTGACAAATTGCGCGCCGCCGTCGTTGGTCAGCGCATTCGGATTGTTCGGCGAGGACAGCGTGATCGCGCTTCGATAGGTCGCGTCGACATAGGTGTAGTTGGCGTAGGCGTTCCAGCGATCGATGCGATAGTCGAGCTTGGCCTCGATGCCCTGCCGCAGCGTCTGCCCGGCATTCTGGAAGAAGCCGAAATTGTTGACGCCGAGCGGGCTTGTGACCTGGATGATGTCGTCGTCGGACAAAGTGTGGAACACGCCCAGGCCCCAGCTCAGCACGCCGGTCCTGGCGTCGCGGCCCCAGCTGCCGCGCAGGCCGGCCTCGACGGTGTGCGACACCACTTGCTTGAGCGGTGGGTCGGCCACCAGGAAGGTGTCGATCATGCAGGGATGGTTGGGATCGGAGCAGCCGAGCTCCAGCGGCGTCGGTGCGCGATTGGCTTCGGAATAGCCGGCATAGGCGGTAAGGTTCGGGGTGATCTTGAAGGTGCCGCCGATCACCGGGTTGAAGCGCTGGAAACGATTGCTGCTGTTGAGCAGGTCGTTGGTCCCGGTCTGGTCCTGCAGGTCGATCTGGGCATAGTTGAACCGGCCACCGGCCGTGACCGAGAGCCTGTTCGTCACGTCGAACGTGTCGGTGAGGTAGACGCCGGTGTAGGTGTTGGTGGCGCGCAGGTCGACCGGGCTGAGGCCGGCGTCGGGCTGGTTGATGAAGACACCGGTGCCGGTCACGAACAGATTCTGGTCGACGGTGCCGAGCTCGCTGGTCGCCGTGAACTTGGTGTTGCCATGGTCGACGCTGACGCCCATCACGACGTGGTTGTCATGCCCGAACAGCTGATCCGAGTTGGTCAACTGAGCCGTGCCGCCGAAGCTGTTGGTGGCAGCCCGGTTACGATCGAGTTCGCCAAGGAAAGCGTTGCCCAGCGTGTTCGGGGTAGCGGGACCGTCCGCCGGACCGAAAACCGGAAGGCCGTCGCCGATGCACAAGGTCGTGGGATCGTCGCACGGCGCAACGTCGGTGCCGTTGCCGTCGACATGGGTCTGCCGGAAGCCGCGGAAATAGGCGTTGCCCTGGAACGACCATGTGTCCGAGAAATTATGGCTCAGCGTGGCGTTGACGAAGGCGAGCTGCAGCATCGTCGATTGCGGCCAGGTGTAGACGCTCGACCAGCGCTGGTTGAGCATCTCGACCGGCGTTGCGGCGACGTTGCCCAGCAGATTGCTGGCGCCGGTGAAATTGACGTGGAGTTCAGTGTCATCGTTGCGCGCGCCGATGTCGACGTACATGCGGTTGACGTGCGAGGAATTGGCGTAGTCGCGCCATCCGCGGTCATAGGCGGATTCGAACGCCGCATAGGCGGAGATATTGTCCTTCTGGCCGCCGGCCTGCACGCTGCCCTGCACGCGCCCAAAGGAGCCGCCGAACACTTCACCCTCCACGCCCTGATAGGTGAAGCCGTTCTTCATCTGGATGCTGAGCGCGCCGCCGATTGCGTTGAGGCCGAACACGGGGTTGTTCGGAACCAGCGAGACCCGGTCGATGGCCTTTTCCGGGATGAAATCCCAGTTGACCACGTCGCCCCAGGATTCGTTGATGCGGACCCCATTCTGATAGACCGCGATGCCCTGCGGCGTTCCCTGAACCGGCGAAGCGACGAAGCCGCGGTAGTCGAGATTGCGCTGGAACGGATTGCCGGTCTGGTCGGTCAGCGTGACGCCGGGCAGCTTGCGGTTCACCGAGTCGAGAAAGTTCGTCGAATAGTTGCGGCTGAAATCCGCCGAGGTCAGCACCTCGGTGTTGGACGGGATCTTGTCGCGGTCGAGCAGGCTCGAATCGCGCTCGGAGGGGCCCGGGACCCCGGTTCCGCCCTCGGGCGCTGCCGCGGTTTGCGCCGGCGCGGCCCGTGTTCGGGCGGTTCGCGAAGGTCGCGCTACCGGCCGGGAGGCGGGCTTGATGCTGCGCGTACCCGAAAGCGGCGAGGGGGCAATCACGGTAACCGGCGGCAATTCGGTCGGGGCGGGGGTCTGGGCTTGCACCATCGTCAGCGGCGCCGCGGCTCCGATGGCGGTGAGCATGGCCACAGCGCCGCGCGTCGTGACCGAACCAGACAAAAATCGTGTTGCCGCACGCAACAACGCACCAGCCATAACGCCCACCCTGTTGTCCCGGTTCGGCTTTTATCCCCGACGAACCTTGGCTTCGAGACTGCGGGAGCGCCTTGGCTTTGGCAAACAAGATGTGTCCCGGAGGGACGGGATTCTTTTCCATCTGCGATCGGGAAAAATTCCCGATGCCGGTCGACGGACGGGCCAACCGTTCGCGCGGCGGTGATTCTCGCCGGTTTTACGGAGACTTATGCCCAAGAGGCAGGCATTCCACCTCTTGGGCAGCGGCGGCAGATCAGTCCTTGAACTCGCAGCCGAGCCGCTGCAGGGCTTCATCGACCCAGCGGCGGTCGCTGGTGCCGGCGAGGATCTGCTGGATGGCCTTCTCCTCGGTCGCCTTCTTGGCCTCGGTCAGCTTGCAGACGGCCTCGGCGTCGTCATGGGGCACGCAGAGCACGCCGTCATCGTCGGCCACGATGAGATCGCCGGGCTCGACGATCATGCCGTCGATCGAAATGGCGCAATTGATCTCGCCCGGGCCGTCCTTGTAGGGCCCGCGATGGGCGACGCCGGCGGCGAACACCGGGAACGATCCGGCGCGGATCGCGCCGGCATCGCGGATCGAGCCGTCGATCACGAAGCCCGCGACGCCCTTCTTCTCGGCCAGCGTCGACATGATCTCGCCGATGATGGCGTTGACCAGGACGCCGCCGGCATCGACCACGATGACGTCGCCCGGCTGGGCGAGGTCAATCGCCTTGTGCACCATCAGATTGTCGCCGGGCCGGGTCTTGACGGTCAGCGCTGGGCCGCCGAGCCAGCCGCCGGCATGCATCGGCCGCAGCCGGTTGGTGCCTGCGATCCGCGACATCACATCGCTGATATTGGCGACCGGCAGCGTGCGGTAGCGCGCGACGAGGTCGGGCGAGACTTTGCGCTTCGCCTTGTGAATTGCAAATCCTATGGCCATCGGTGTTCTCCGGTGTGTTGTCGGCGCGGTCGTTCAGTGCGCGCGGCGGTCGAGATGGGCGTTGAGGCGCGGATAGACGCGGCGGACGTTGCCTTCGAAGATCTTGGCCTTGTCTTCCGCGCTCAAGGGCAGCGCATCGATGTAGCGGCGGGTGTCGTCGAAGTGATGACCCGTCTCGGGGTCGATGCCGCGGACCGCACCGACCATCTCGGACGCAAACAGGATGTTCTCGACCGGGATCACCCTGGTCAACAGCTCGATGCCGGGGAGGTGATAGACGCAGGTGTCGAAGAACACGTTCTTCAACAGATGCTCCGACAGCGGCGGCAGCTTCATGTCCTGCGCCAGCCCACGGTAGCGGCCCCAGTGATAGGGCACCGCGCCGCCGCCATGCGGGATGACGAAGCGCAGGGTCGGAAAGCGCTTGAACAGATCAGAGGTCAGGAACTGCATGAAGGCGGTGGTGTCGCCGTTGAGGTAATGCGCGCCGGTGCCGTGGAAGCAGGGATTGCAGGACGAAGAGACATGGACCATCGCCGGCACGTCGAGCTCGACCATCTTCTCGTACAGCGGATACCACCATTCGTCTGATAGCGGCGGATCGCACCAGTAGCCGCCGGCGGGATCGGGATTGAGGTTGCAGCCGACGAAGCCGAGCTGCGTCACGCAGCGCTCGAGCTCCTCGATGCAGTTGGCAGGCTTGACGCCAGGGCTCTGCGGCAGCTGGCAGACGGGGACGAAATTCTGCGGGAATAGCGTGCAGACCCGGTGCACGAGGTCGTTGCAGATCGTGGTCCATTCCCGGCTGGTCGCTTCCTTGCCGACATGGTGCGCCATGCCGGCGGCGCGCGGCGAGAAGATGGTGACGTCGGTGCCGCGCTCCTTCTGCAAGCGGAGCTGCGCACCCTCGACGCTGGAGCGGATCTCGTCGTCGGTGATGCCGAGATTGGTGGTGAGCGGCCGGCGCGATTTATCGGCGAGGCCGGCGAGCTGCTTGTCGCGGAAGATCTGCAGTTTGGCCGGCTCGGTGGTGTAATGGCCGTGACAGTCGATGATCATGGTTGCGTCCTTGGTAGGTTTTTCAGTGTGCGACGGA